>DATJJL010000083.1:0-2986 GCA_035492155.1 Ramlibacter sp.
CACGGCCACTTGCATTGCCAGCACGATTACGTGGAAAACGGTTGCCGTGTGGTGGCCAACGCCTTGGGCTACGCATCCAAGGGGGAGCAAGCCGGCTTTCGCCAGGAACTTGTGATCGATCTCTCACTGCGCAGCGCCTAAGCTGAAATGAGCGGCGGAACCGGCGCGTATCTTGCGTCGTATCTCGCAGCTCGCGTTACCTCCGCCTACATCTGCCTGCGGGTCTTTACACCCGCGATGTTCAGCGCCGGCGACTCGTATGGAACACTGCAAAGTGCATTGGAGGACACGATGAAACGCGCGATCTGGACACCAACCTTCGCCTGGCTGGCGGCGGTAGGCGTTGCGCTCGTTTTCGCATTCGCAGCGCCGAGCGAAGTGAACCTCATGGGCCGCCTGCCCACCATCGCTGCCAAGCGCCTGGACCAGCAGCCGGTCCTGCTGCCCAACCAGTTGCCGGCGGAACGTTCGCTGGCGCTTGTCGCCTACACGCGCCACCAGCGCGAGGAGGTCCAGAGCTGGGTGTACGGCATGCAGCTCGAAAGCGATTCGGCAATCCCCTGGTTCCGGCTTTCGGTGATCAACGATCCGGGCAGCGAAAGCGCTCGCAGCGAGGTCGAACGGAAACTGCTCGCGCGTCACCCGCGCAACGACGATCGCTCACGCCTTGTGCCGGTATTCACCAATCGCGACGCCTTTGCACGTGCGGCCGGCGTGTCGGGCACCGAACACGCGGCGGTGCTTGTCGTCGATCGAGACGGCAAGGTGCTCGCCCGTGCCGAAGGGGCTTACGACGAGGCCAAGGCGCAGGCGCTTCGCGAGACCCTGCTTTCTCACGACTGAGACAGCGACGAGCGCGCCGCGGTCGTCAGCGCCGTGGTGAGCGCATCCAGCACTTCGCTTTGCAGGTTCCAGCAATGCCAATAAAGCTGCACCGGGACGGCATGGCCCGGCGACACGTTCACAAGCTGCCCCTGCTGCACAAGGCCCGCCACTAAAAGTTCGGGCACGATGCTCACGCCCCAACCCGCGAGGACCGCGCGCACCTGGCCCTCCGAGCTCGGAACGAACAGCTGGTTGAGCTGCACCCTTCGAAGTCCGAAAGCCTTTCCGATGAATTCGCTTTGCATGTCGTCCTTGCGGTTGAAGGCGACGAACGGGTGATCGCGAAAGTTGTGCGGCGTGAGCCCCCGCGGCAGCCGCTCGCGCGCATAGTCCGCGTGCGCGATCGCGATGTATCGCATGGCGCCAAGAGGCACGACCTTGCATCCGCGCAGCGCCTGGCGCAGCGTCGTCACGCAGCCAAGCACCTCGCCTTCGCGCAACCACTCCTGCGTGAAATCCTGGTCGTCGGCAATGATCTCCAGGGGCAGCCTCTCGCGTGCGAGCTCGCCCAGCGCGGTAAGCGCCCAGGTCGCGATGCTGTCTGCGTTGATCGCGATGGAGATGCGCTCGTCCTCGCGCAGGCCGCCCATCGAGCTTGGCGCGAGCTCCTTCAAGTCGCGCTCCAGATCTGCGCGAATGAGCCGCAGTTGCTTGGTGTGCTTCAGGAGAAGATGCCCCGCCGCGGTGGGTCGCAGCGGACGGCTGCGAACGATCAGCACGGTGCCGACCTGCGCCTCCAGCGCGCGCAGGCGCTGCGACACGGCGGACTGGGTGATCGACAACCTCTGTGCCGCCTTCTCGAAGCCGCCCTCCTCGACGATGGCGGCAAGGCATTCCAGCGCGTCCGGGTCGAAAGTGCTCATGGTCGTTTCATTAGCAAAGTTGATGATTCGCGCGAGAGTTTAATTTGGCTTTTGTTCGCCAACAACCCGGGCGACACTTGCCGGATGAAAATCCTCGTCCTCGGCGCCGGCATCATCGGCACCAGCACCGCCTGGCACCTCCTCGATCGCGGCCACGATGTCACCGTCGTCGACCGCCAGGATGCGGCCGCGCGCGAAACCAGTTTCGCCAACGCCGGCCAGATCTCCGTCAGCTACTGCGAGCCCTGGGCCAACAAGCACGCGCCGCTGAAGCTTGTGAAGTGGATGTTCCGCAACGACGCGCCGCTGCTCTTTCGCCCGCAATTCGATTGGCAGCAGTGGCGCTGGGGCCTGGCCTTTCTTGCGCAGTGCCATGACGCCGCGTTCGAACGCAACGTGCGCCAGCTCGTCGCGCTCGGTGCCTACAGCCACGCAGCACTCAAGGATGTGGTGCACACGACGGGCATCGAATACCGTCGGCTCGAACGCGGCATTGCGCACTTCTACACCGACCGGAAATCTTTCGACGACGCGGCCGAGGGTGCCGAGCTGATGCAACGCTTCGGCGTCGATCGAAAGGTCGTCTCGCGCGAGGAACTGCTCAAGATCGAGCCGGCTTTCCGTTCGTTCGAGTCGTCCATCGCGGGCGGCACCTACACGTCCACCGACGAAAGCGGCGATGCCCGTGCTTTCACCGAGCAGCTCGCGACGAAAGCGCAAGAGCGCGGCGCCGAATTCCGCTACGGACACGACATCGTTCGGCTCGAACGTGCGGGAGGCGAGATCGTGGCCGTGCACGTGCGCGATCGCAAGGGCATTCCCGCCCGACTCGAGGCCGATGCCGTCGTAGTCGCTTGCGGTTCTTACTCCGCGCCTCTCCTGCGCAGCGTGGGAGTCGATCTACCTATCTACCCCGGCAAGGGCTACAGCGCCACCTTCCCGATCCTCGAACCCGGGCGCGCACCGTTCGTCAGTGCGATCGACGACGAAGTGAAGGTCGCGATGAGCCGGTTCGGCAACGAACTGCGTGTCGCGGGCACTATCGAGCTTGCAGGCTTCGACCTGTCGCTCGACTCCCCCGTCGCAAAAGCACGCTGCAAGATGCTCGCCAACCGCATCGAAAAGCTGATGCCCGGCGTATGCGACACGCGAGCCGCCGAAGAAGGCGGCAACCCGCGTTTCTGGACGGGCCTGCGCCCCGCGACGCCGACGAACATCCCGTACATCGGCCGCACGCG
>DATJJL010000084.1:0-11446 GCA_035492155.1 Ramlibacter sp.
CCGCACGGCATCGATGGCAACGCGCCGGGGCTGGGGCTGCTGCCGATCGTGTCCGTGTTCGAGCCCGCGAAGACGGTGAAGCGCACGCGTGCGCAATTCGGCGAAGCCACCGGCGCGTGGCAGGCGCTATCGAATCTCGAAGTGACAGGCTATGAAATCCACCACGGGCAGACGGCGTGGCATCCGGCGATGCAGGCGGGGCGCGAAGTGATTTCCGGCCTCGCATGGCAGAACGCCTCGGGCAACGTGATCGGCGTGTACCTGCATGGGCTCTTCGAGAATGCCCCGGTGATGCGCGCCCTGTTCGCTTCTTCTGCGCCGGATCTCGACGCCACGTTCGACCGCCTGGCCGCGTTGGTCGAAAAGTGTTTCGAGCCTGGTGTGCTGGAGAACTTAGCGCGAGACTAGCCACCCTGGATTCGTGAACGGATCCCAGTTGGGCGCGAGCGAATCGATCACCTGCTGCGCCTGGTGCTGCGCGGCTTTCAGCGCGCGGCTCGCGTCGGGATAGGCGCCGACGCTTTGCACTTCTTCCACCGGCTTGGCCGTCGCGCTGGATCGGGGCCGATGCGTGCAGATCTGCGCGCGCCCGACATAGCGGCCGTCGCCCACTGGCGCACAGAACGAGCCGATGAAGTAACCCTTGTACGCGTGAACCTCATACGCAGCCATAGCCATGGATTCTGGCCGCGCTGCGTGGCGGGTTCAAGAACTGTGAGCTTTGATTACAAGTAAAAAAAACCCGGCACCGAAGTGCCGGGTTCTCGCCCTTCTGGCTTGCTTGCCTTACGGCTTGCTCGCCGTCGGGAAAGGCCAGGCGGCCTGCGGGTTCAGAGTAGTCTGAGCCGCAGGGGCAGCCGGTGCGGGCGATGCCGCCGCAACCGGCTTTGCCGCAGGAGCTTTGGCAGCCTTTTTGCCAGAGGACTTCTTCGCAGCCTTTTTCGCAGCCTTTTTCGCAGGGGCCTTTTTCGCCGCTTTTTTCGCGGACGATTTCTTGGCGGCCTTCTTCGCGGTCTTGCGAACGGTCTTCTTGGCGGCCTTCTTCGCCGTCGTCTTCTTGGCGGCCTTCTTCGCCGTCTTCTTGGCCGGGCGCTTCGCCGCCTTCTTCGCAGCCGGGCGCTTCGCAGCAGCCTTCTTGGCCGCCGGACGCTTCGCAGCGGCCTTCTTCGCCGCCGGACGCTTAGCCGCAGTCTTCTTCGTGGCCTTCTTGGCCGCTTTCTTCGCAGTTGCCATTTCCATATCTCCTGTTCAAGTTGATCAACATCAACCAAAGAAGCACCCCATGCAGCTGTTGGATCGCATGGAGCGATTCATCGAGTTGGGACTAAGCCCAGCTCGATGAACTCCTGTGCCCGCCTTGGTTGCAGCTCTAGCGGCTGCGTTTGATCAAGGCAGACGATTCAGTCCCAGGAAAGTGCGCCACCCGTCTGGTATTCGATCACGCGGGTTTCGAAGAAATTGCGCTCTTTCTTCAGGTCAATCATTTCGCTCATCCACGGGAACGGGTTTTCCTCGTTCGGGAAGAGCGCTTCGAGCCCGATCTGCGTTGCACGCCGATTGGCGATGTAGCGCAGGTAGCCCTTGAACATGGAGGCATTGAGGCCCAGCACGCCACGCGGCATGGTGTCCTCGGCATAACGGTATTCGAGCTCGACGGCCTTCTGGAAGAGAGCTTTGATCTCGTCCTTGAATTCGGCAGTCCACAAGTGCGGGTTCTCGAGCTTGATCTGGTTGATCAGGTCGATGCCGAAATTGCAGTGCATCGACTCGTCGCGCAGGATGTACTGGTACTGCTCCGCCGCGCCGGTCATCTTGTTCTGGCGGCCCAGCGCCAGGATCTGCGTGAAGCCGACGTAGAAGAAGAGGCCTTCCATCAGGCAGGCGAAGACGATGAGCGACTTGAGCAGCTTCTGGTCGTCTTCGGGCGTGCCGGTGTGGAAATGCGGATCCATCACCGCCTGGATGAACGGGATCAGGAACTGGTCCTTGTCGCGGATCGAGGGGATCTCGTTGTACGCGTTGAAGATCTCGGCTTCGTCCAGGCCGAGCGACTCGACGATGTACTGATAGGCGTGCGTGTGGATCGCTTCTTCGAATGCCTGGCGCAGCAGGAACTGGCGGCACTCGGGCGCCGTGATGTGGCGGTACGTGCCGAGCACGATGTTGTTCGCCGCGAGCGAATCGGCCGTGACGAAGAAGCCGAGGTTGCGCTTGATGATGCGCTTCTCGTCCTCGGTAAGACCGTTCGGGTCCTTCCACAGGGCGATGTCGCGGTTCATGTTGATTTCCTGCGGCATCCAGTGGTTGGCGCAGGTGGCCAGGTACTTCTCCCAGGCCCACTTGTACTTGAAGGGGACGAGCTGGTTGACGTCGGTCTGGCCGTTGATGATTCGCTTGTCGGCCGCCTGCACGCGATGCTTGGATGGCGCGGCAGCGGAAGGCTGCGCAGGCGCGAGTGCGACGTCGTCGAACTTGCGGGGATTGTTTGCAATGACCGGCTGGAGTTGGACTTCAGCAGAGAAGCTCGTCTCGCGGTTCTCGTTCTTGTATGAACCGCTGGTGCTCGGTGATGGCGATGTGGGCGTGACTTCGTCGTCCCAGGTCAACATAAGTTTTCCAGTGCTCGAATTATGTGAGCAGTGATGCGAATTGCAAAGTGTCCGTTCACATCACCGCGCGATTTTGTTGCACATATGCATCGCAACGATGTCGGAGAACTTCCATTCATCGCGATGTATCCCTTGTTCATCGACTCAACTCGACACGCTTCGAGTCCAGAGAGCTGCGATTCATTGGCATGCCTCGCAGCCCGGATCGTCGATCGCGCAGAACTTGATGTCGGTCGCGGGCGCAGCGCTCGCTGCACTCGCTTTCGCGTTCGTCGCAGCAGCCATCTGCGCTTGCGCCGCAGCAGCGGCTTTGTCGAGTGCGCTCATCCCGTTGCCGCTCGACGATCCGTTCGACACCGCGTTCAGCCTGCCGGATTGCACGGTGGACTTCTCGGCCTGGGTGGCACTCGTCGTGCGCAGGTAATAGGTCGTCTTCAGGCCGCGGATCCATGCGAGCTTGTAGGTCTCGTCGAGCTTCTTGCCCGACGCGCCCGCCATATAGATATTGAGCGACTGCGCCTGGTCGATCCACTTCTGCCGGCGCGCGGCGGCTTCCACCAGCCACACGGGCTGCACCTCGAACGCCGTGGCGTAAAGCGCCTTGACCTCATCGGGCACGCGGTCGATCGGATCGAGCGATCCGTCGAAGTGCTTGAGGTCCATCACCATCACGTCGTCCCACAGGCCCAGGCGCTTCAAGTCGCGCACGAGGTAATGGTTGATGACGGTGAACTCGCCCGACAGGTTCGACTTGACCGACAGATTGCCGAAGCACGGCTCGATCGACGCGTCCACGCCGATGATGTTCGAGATGGTGGCCGTCGGCGCGATGGCGATGCAGTTGCTGTTGCGCATGCCGTCGGCGGCGATCTTCTTGCGAAGAGCATCCCAGTCAAGCGTCGCCGAGCGATCCAGCTCGACATAGCCGCCGCGCTGCTGCGCGAGCAGGTCGAGCGTGTCCAGCGGCAGCACGCCCTTGTCCCAGAGCGAGCCCTTGTAGCTGGAATAGCGGCCGCGCTCCTTGGCGAGTTCGGTGGAAGCCCAATACGCGTGGTAGCAGATCGCTTCCATCGACCTGTCGGCGAAATCGACGGCCTCCTGCGACGCGTACGGAATGCGCAGCTCATACAGCGCGTCCTGGAAGCCCATCAGGCCCAGGCCCACCGGACGATGGCGCATGTTGGAGTCGCGCGCCTTCTTCACCGCGTAGTAATTGATGTCGATGACGTTGTCGAGCATCCGCATCGCGGTGTGGATCGTCTTTTTCAGCTTGTCATGATCGACGCCGCCATCCTTCAGGTGCTGAACGAGGTTGACCGAGCCGAGGTTGCACACGGCCGTCTCGCTATCGGACGTGTTCAGCGTGATCTCGGTGCAAAGGTTCGACGAGTGCACCACGCCGATGTGCTGCTGCGGCGAACGGACATTGCAGGCGTCCTTGAACGTGATCCACGGATGGCCCGTCTCGAACAGCATCGAGAGCATCTTGCGCCACATGTCCGTCGCCGGCAGCGTCTTGGTGGGCTTGATCTCGCCGCGCCTGGCTTTTTCTTCGTAGGCCACGTAGGCCTTCTCGAACTCGATGCCGAACTTGTCGTGCAGGTCGGGCACGTTGGACGGCGAGAACAAAGTCCATTCGCCCTTTTCCATCACGCGGCGCATGAACAGGTCCGGGATCCAGTTGGCCGTGTTCATGTCGTGCGTGCGGCGGCGGTCGTCGCCGGTGTTCTTGCGCAGCTCGAGGAATTCCTCGATGTCCAGGTGCCACGACTCGAGGTACGTGCACACCGCGCCCTTGCGCTTGCCGCCCTGGTTCACGGCCACAGCCGTGTCGTTGACCACCTTGAGGAAGGGCACGACGCCTTGCGATTCGCCGTTCGTGCCCTTGATGTGCGAGCCGAGCGCGCGCACGCGCGTCCAGTCGTTGCCCAGGCCGCCCGCGAATTTGGAAAGCAGCGCGTTTTCCTTGATCGATTCGTAGATGCCGTCCAGGTCGTCCGGCACGGTGGTGAGATAGCACGACGACAGCTGCGAGCGAAGCGTGCCGCTATTGAAGAGCGTCGGCGTGGACGACATGAAGTCGAACGACGACAGCACTTCGTAGAACTCGACCGCGCGCGTTTCGCGGTCGATCTCGTTGAGCGCCAGGCCCATCGCCACGCGCATGAAGAATGCCTGGGGCAGCTCGATGCGCTTCTTGCGCATGTGCAGGAAGTAGCGGTCGTACAGCGTCTGCAGGCCGAGGTAGTCGAACTTCAGGTCGCGCTCGGGCTTGAGCGCCGCGGCCAACTTTTTCAGGTCGTAGTTGAGCAGCTCGGGGTTGAGCAGCTCAGCCTGAACGCCCTTTTTCACGAAGGCCGGGAAGTAATCGGCATAGCTGGCGGCTGCGTCCTGCGGCGACATGTCGCGCCCGATCACTTCCTTGAAGATCGTGTGCAGCAGCAATCGCGCGGTGGCGAAGGTGTAGTCCGGGTCTTTTTCGATCAGCGTGCGGGCCGCGAGGATCGAGGCCTTGTAGACCTCGTCGATCGGCACACCGTCGTACAGGTTGCGCATCGTCTCGGCGACGATGGGTTCGCTCTTCACGTCGGCCGACAGGCCTTCGCACGCGGATTCGATCAGGCCCTTGAGCGCGGCCATGTCCAGCGCCACGCGCTGGCCGCCGTCCACCACGTGCAGCTGCGGTGCCTTGGGCGCTTCGGACTTTTTTTCCTTCGCGCGCTCCTGTGCGCGCCTTTCGCGATAGAGCACATAGGCGCGCGCCACGTCGTGCTGGCTGCTGCGCATCAGGCCGAGTTCGACGGCGTCCTGCACGTCCTCGATATGGAACGTGCCGCCGCCCGGACGCGAGCGCATGAGCGACTTGATGACCGATTGCGTGAGCTGGTCGACCGTCTCGCGCACGGACGCCGACGCGGCGCCTTGCGTGCCGTGCACGGCCAGGAAAGCCTTCATCATCGCGACGGCGATCTTGTTCGGCTCGAAGGGGACGACGGATCCGTTGCGGCGGATGATCTGGTAGTTGGCAAGGGGATTGGTGGCGCCCTGGGGCGCGGCGGCGGGAGAGAAGACTGCGGCGGACGGGCCGGCGGAGGTGCTGCTCGATACTGACTGCATGCTGTTGTTTCCTCGGCTGTTGGTTTTTTTGCGAGCGCGGAGTGTACCGTGCCCGGGGACCTGAGGCACTATATATGGGGCTTCGCAGGTGTCAAGGGCGCTAGATATAGTGCTTTTACCAAGCTGTGGACCGGCTGTGGAAACCGTGTTCGCAACCTCGTGCTGAAGAGCAGCATCCGTTGATGCGCCTTGCAGCGTCATTCACAGGCAAGCGTTGGCGCGGCCTCGCGCGCGAAAAACGCGTGCAGCGCGCATCGATGCTGGTGCAAACCCCGGCGTAATGAAATGTTGCGTGGTGCCAAAAAACTACGCGGCGAATCGATCGCGCGGCCAACCGAGTTCACGCGCAAGTCGTGCCCAGTCGAACCCTGCACCGGGATCGTGCTTTCTCCCCGGTGCGATGTGCTCATGCCCCGCGACATGCGCTATCGGATAGCGCTGCGCGATGGCGGCGCACACGTGCGCGAGCGTCTCGTACTGCGCAAGCTCGAAGGTGTCGCCCTCCAGCCCTTCAAGCTCGATCCCGATCGAGTCGTCATTGCAGTTGTCGCGTCCGCGCCAGCTCGACGTGCCGGCATGCCACGCGCGGTCGTCGCAGCTTACGAACTGCCACAGCTCGCCGCCGCGGCCGACGAAGAAATGCGACGACACCTGCAAACCCTCGATCGACTTGAAGTACGGATGCGCATTCCAGTCGAGCGTGTTCGTGAAGAGCTGCTGCACGTGGCCGCCACCGAATTCACCGGGCGGCAGGCTGATGGAGTGCACGACGACAAGGTCGATGCTGGCGCCCGCGGGCCGCGCGCCGAAGTTCGGCGATGCGAGACGGCGCGCGAAGCGGTACCAGCCATCTTGCCAAAGAGCGTTTGTCACGGACGAACCCGCGGTAGGCGCTTCGCGGTGGCCCTTATTCGTCGTCATTGCTGCCGCCGGGCATGACGATCGCGAGGCGCGCGATGCGGTAGCGAATCTGTCGCAGCGACAACCCGAGCTTCTGCGCCGCAGCCGTGCGGTTGTAGCCCGTTTCGCGCAGCGCCTTCACGAGGATCGCTCGCTCCTGCTGGTCCAGCCACGATTGCAGGTCCTGCGGCATGCCGGCGGCTGCGAGCGGTGCGGGCGCATCCGTGGCACCTGGCGCGGCCGTCGGCGCGAAATCGACCTGCAGCTCCTGCCCTTCCGACAGTGCGACGGCGCGGTGCAGCAGGTTCTCCAGCTCGCGCACATTGCCGGTGAGCGGATGCGCCATGAGCTGTTCCATCACGGCGGGCGACAGCTGCGGCGTGGGCATGCCCGATTCCTGCGCGATTCGCGCGAGGAGCGCTTCGCACAGCGCAGGCAAATCCTCGCGCCTTTCGCGCAGCGGCGGCACGACGATCTCGATCACGTTCAGCCGATAGAACAAATCCTGCCGGAACCGCCCGGCCTGCACGTCGGCGGCGAGGTCCTTGTGCGTGGCGCTCACGACTCGCACGTCCACCGTGTCTTCCTGCGTGGAGCCGAGCGCTCGCACCTGTCTTTCCTGGATCGCGCGCAGGAGCTTCGACTGCATCGGCAGCGGCAAGTCGCCGATCTCGTCGAGAAAGAGCGTGCCGCCGCGCGCGGCCTGGAAGTAACCCTCGCGATCGGCCGTGGCGCCGGTGTAGGAGCCCTTCTTCGCGCCGAAGAATTCCGCTTCGAGCAAGGTCTCGGGGATCGCGCTGCAGTTCACTGCGACGAAAGGCCCTTCGCCGCGATGGCTGCACGCGTGGATCGCTCGCGCGACCAGTTCCTTGCCGGTGCCCGATTCGCCGCGCACGATCACGGGCGCCATGCTGCGAGCCACTTTGGCGATGCGCTCCTTCACGAGATGCATCGGCGGCGATTCGCCCACGAGCTTCTGCAAAGCGCCCTGCGTGGGCGTGCCGCGCTCGGCGGGCGCTGCGCTGCGGCTTGCGGCGCGCGGGCGCTGCGACCCGGGTGCGGCTTCTGCAATGGCCGACGCCACCACGGCGCGGAACTGCTTCAGGTCCACGGGCTTTGTGAGGTAGTCGAACGCGCCGGCCTTCAGCGCTTCCACCGCGTTTTCCGCCGAGCCGTAGGCCGTCATGACGATGCAGCGTTCGCTGCGCTGTTCCGCGGCCATGCGACGCAACAACTCGATGCCGTGGCCGTCGGGCAGGCGCATGTCGGTAATGACCGCGTCGAACTTCCTGGAGGCGAGCTGCGCGCAGGCTTCCGCGAGCGAGCCGGCCGCCTCCACGCGGTAACCCTCGCGCAGGAGAGTGAGTTCGTACAGCGTGCGCAAGTCCGGTTCGTCGTCGACGACCAGCACCTGCGCTGAAGATCCGGCTTGCGACATCAGGCGGCTATTTTGTCAAAGGTGGCGAAGAGCACGAAAAATTCGTTGCCTTCGGCGCGCTCGTAGCCCATTACGGCGCCGTGACGATCGCACAGCTCGCGGCAGATGAACAGGCCCAGCCCGCTGGAGCGGCTTTCGGACGAGAAGAACGGCTCGAACAAGTGGCGCTGCACCGACGGCTCCAGCGGCGCGCCGTCGCTCCACACATGCAGGCTCGCCTGGCCGTTGGCGTTGCGGGTGGAGACGCGGATCGAATCGGGCCGCTCGCCGGCGTAGCGCAAAGCGTTGTCCAGCAGGTTCACGAGCACGCGGCGCAGGTGGTCGGAGTCGAAACGCACCGACGCGCCCGGCGCAGCCAGCGACAACTGCAGACGCGAGCCGCTGCGGGTCTGCATCGCCCAGTCGTCGCATGTGGCGGACACCGAACTGTCCAGCGCCAGCATCTCCGCTGCGGAACCGGCGCCCTGGCGCGCGCGCGACACGTCGAGGATTTCCTCGACGATCTGCTGCAGGCGCTGCGCGTTCTTGCGCACGAGCGAGCTCAACTGCTTCAGGCCCGGCTCCTTCAGGTCTTCTTCCATCAGGTCGTTGGCCTGCGCGATCGCGGCGAGCGGGTTGCGGATCTCGTGCGCCACCGCCGCGGACATGCGGCCCATCGCGGCGAGCTTTTCGGTGCGAAGTCGCGCTTCCATCTCGCGCAAATCCTGCAGGAACATCACGACGAGGTTGTCGCCCTGCCCGTCGCCGGGCGACGTGAGGCGCGTGCGCACATGGATGCGGCGCGGGCTCTCGCCTTCTTCTTCCAGCGCGACTTCGCTCCATTGCGGGCGATGCTCGGCGAAGGTGTGGTTGGCCAGCTCGCGCAGGGGCTGCCAGCCCGGCTGCGCAGCGAGCGCGAAGGGCTGCTTGTTCGCGGCTTCGACGAACCCGAGCAGCCTGCGCGCTGCGGGGTTCGCGGTCTGCACGAGGCCTTGCATGTCGACGACAAGAATGCCTTCGGTCAGCGCCTCGATGACCAGCGCGTTCACCTGCGCCTGCGTGCGCGCCGCGCGGCGGCCGTGGCGTGCCGCCTCCTCCTCGCCCGCCAGCCGCGCAGCAAGCAGGTTCACGACGAACGCCAGCGCGAAATACCCGATGCCGGTGAGCCCCGCCTGCAGAAAGCGCGACGTTGCTTCCGCCGGCGTGTGCAGCGCCTGCACCCACGCGTCCGTCAGCAGCAGCAGCGCGACACCGGCCGCCGTGCCGAGCGCGAGCAGCGTCGAGCCGAGCGCGGCCGCTATCAGCACGGGCAGCGCGAAGAGCGGCGAGAACGTGATCCCGCCCGGCTGCAGGAACTGCAGCGCCGCGAAGGCGATGAGGTCCACGCCAATCGTGGAAACCCATTGCGGATCGAAAGCCTGTCCCGGCGCGGGCGCAGGCACGTAGGCGCGCACGACCACGGCGGCAAGCAGGTAGGTGGCGCACAGGCCGATCTCCCACCCGTTCACCCCGAGCGTGGGAGCGAGCGTGTGCAGCGCCCCGAGCAGTACGGTGAGCACCAGTGCGGTGGAAATCCGCGCCGTGAGGAACCCGAGCCACAGGCGCGTGAATGCCGAATTGCCCGGCAGGTCTTGGAGCTCCTCGCGCAGCGAGCCGGGAGCGATCGACACGCTCAGGCTCCGCGTCGGACGTGTTCGGCGCAGCAGTAGAGCTGGCCGGCCGGGCCGGGCAATGCGTCGGCGCGCGGCAGGTGCACATGGCACACGGGACACTCGACCATGTCCTGCGGTGGCGGAGGCGCAGCGCGGCGATTTGCCTGCGAGCTGTCCACGCGCCGATTCGTGCGCGTGAACCAGAGCACCGCGAAGATCACCGCGATAAGCACGAGGTACTTCATGCGCCGCCGCGCCTCAGTATCACTTCGAGCACGAAGCGCGAACCGACATAGCCCAGCAGCAGGAGCACCGAACCGGCGTAGAGCACGCGCACCGCCTTGCGGCCGCGCCAGCCGAAGCGCGCGCGCCCAAGCAGCAGCGATGCGAACACGATCCAGGCGAGCACCGAGAACACGGTCTTGTGGTCCACGCGCACCGGTTTGCCGTACAGCGTTTCGGAAAAGAAAAGCCCCGCGACCAACGTGGCCGACAGCAGCACGAAGCCGGCGCCGGCGAAGCGGAAGGTCAGGCGTTCGAGCGTGAGTAGCGGCAGGCCCTCGCTGGCGTCGGCGCCCTGGCGCATGGAATGTTCCGACCGCATCATCAACCACGCATGCACGGCGGCTGCGGCGAACAAGCCATACGAGGCCACGCCGAGCACGAGGTGCAGCGGCAGCCAGGGCGACGCTTCGCCTGCGAGCAGCTTGCCCGGAAAGAACATCGCGAGCAGCACCGCGATACTGCCCAGCCCGGCGAGCGCCCAGCGTGCCTGCAATTGCGGAAAGACCTGGCGCTCCACCGCATAGGCCGTGAGCACGAGCCACGCGGTGACCGACAGCGCCGGCGCGAAGCCGAAGCGCGGCTGTCCCAGCAGCCCGGCGGCGATGGCACCCAGGTGCAATAGCCACGCAGCGATGAGCGCGTATTGCGCGCCCTTTTCGCCGAGCCGCGAAGCCCCGACGGCCGAAATCGCATACGCCAGCGCCGCCGCGATGGCAAGGACGACATCGGCGCCGAAGCCGCTGGGTAGAATCATCCGCACAGTTTAGCTGCCCATGGCATCCGCACTCACCGACAAACTCTCACGCCTCGCGAAGGAACTTCGCGGCCAGGCCCGCATCACCGAAGCGAACGTGCAGGACATGCTGCGCGAAGTTCGCATGGCCCTGCTCGAAGCCGACGTCGCCCTGCCCGTCGTTCGCGATTTCGTCGCACGCGTCAAGGACAAGGCGATGGGCCAGGATGTGCTGGGCTCGCTCTCGCCGGGCCAGGCTTTGGTGGGCATCGTGCACCGCGAGCTCGCTGCGACCATGGGCGAAGGCGTCTCGGACATCAACCTTGCTGCACAGCCGCCCGCCGTGATCCTCATGGCCGGCCTGCAAGGTGCGGGCAAGACCACGACCACTGCCAAGCTCGCCAAGTACCTCATCGAAAAGCGCAAGAAGAAGGTGCTCACGGTGTCGGGCGACGTGTACCGGCCCGCGGCCATAGAACAGTTGAAGACGGTGACCAAACAGGCCGGCGCCGAATGGTTCCCGAGCTCGCCCGACCAGAAGCCGCTGGACATCGCCCGCGCCGCGATCGACTTCGCGAAGAAGCAGTATTTCGACGTGCTGTTGGTGGACACGGCAGGCCGCCTCGCGATCGACGAAGCCATGATGCAGGAGATCAAGCAGCTGCACGCGACGCTGAACCCGGTGGAGACGCTCTTCGTCGTCGATGCGATGCAAGGCCAGGACGCCGTGAAC
>DATJJL010000085.1:0-3481 GCA_035492155.1 Ramlibacter sp.
CCTCGAGGAGGTGGGGCTCGGTTATCTCACGCTCGATCGCGGCGCGCCGACGCTGTCCGGTGGCGAAGCGCAGCGCATCCGCCTTGCCGCGCAGCTCGGCTCCAATCTGCAAGGCGTGTGCTACGTGCTCGACGAGCCGACGATCGGCCTGCACGCGCGCGACAACCAGATCCTGCTCGATGCCTTGCACAAGCTCGGCGACAAGGGCAACACGCTGGTGGTGGTCGAACACGACGAGGACACGATCCGCAGCGCCGATCACATCATCGATATCGGGCCGAGCGCGGGCAAGCGCGGTGGCCGCGTCGTCGCCGAAGGCACGGCCGACGACCTCGCAAAGGTCGCCGAGTCGGTCACGGGCAGGTACCTGCTGCATGCGATGCGGCATCCGGTGAAGCCGCGTCGGGAAATCACGCGGTCCACGCACGAGCTCGACCTTCGCGGTGCGGACATGCACAACCTGAAGAGCGTCGATGTCGATATTCCGCTGCAGCGCCTCGTCGCGGTGACGGGCGTGTCGGGCTCGGGCAAGTCGACGCTCGCGCGCGACGTATTGCTCGCCAATGTGCAGGCGGCGGTGCAGCAACGCAGCACGAAGGCGGGGCGCGATGCGGATGAAAGAGGCAAGCGCCCGAACTGGGTCGGCGCGAAGTCGCTCACCGGCTATCAGGTGATCGACCGCGTGCTCGAGGTCGACCAGACGCCCATCGGCAAGACGCCGCGCTCATGTCCTGCCACGTACATCGGCTTCTGGGACACGATCCGCAAACTCTTCGCCGACACACTGGAAGCGAAGGCACGCGGCTATGGGCCGGGCCGCTTCTCGTTCAATATCGGCGATGGCCGTTGCCCGACATGCGAAGGCCAGGGCATGCGCACCATCGCGATGAGCTTCCTGCCCGACGTGAAGGTGCCGTGCGAGTCGTGCCATGGCGCGCGCTTCAATCCCGAAACGCTCGCAGTCACATGGCGTGGCAAGAGCATCGGCGACGTGCTGCAGATGGAGGTGGACGAGGCCGTGGAGTTCTTTGCCTCGATGCCGAACATCAGCCATCCGCTGCAACTGCTCAAGGATGTGGGCCTGGGATATCTCACGCTCGGCCAACCTTCGCCGACGCTATCGGGTGGCGAGGCGCAGCGTATCAAGCTGGTGACGGAGTTGTCGAAGGTGCGCGACGACATCACGCGGCGCGGGCAGAAGGCGCCGCACACGCTTTATGTTCTGGATGAGCCGACGGTGGGCCTGCACATGGCCGATGTGGAGAAGCTCGCGAGAGTGCTGCATCGCCTGGTCGACGGTGGGCACAGCGTGATCGTGATCGAGCACGATTTGGACATCATCGCCGAAGCCGACTGGATCGTGGACCTGGGGCCGGAAGGCGGCGGCGAGGGCGGACGCGTTGTCGGCGAAGGATCGCCGGAGACATTGGTCGCCCTGCGCACGCACACGGGCCAGGCACTCGCGCCGGTGCTGGCCCGATGAACGTTTTTAGAAGCGGTAGCCGGCGCCCAGCGTCCAGCCGTCGATCTTGGTGGAGTCCTTGCTGTAATAACGCAGGTAGTCCAGCGTGACGTACGCCTTCGGCGAGAAGTTGTAGCTCGCGCCGGCGCCCCAGGCGAAACTGTTGTCGCTGCCCGAGGCCGAGGCCGACCCCAGGGCGCTGATGGCGCTTACGCGCACACGCTCTTGCGTCCAGCCAAGTCGCGCGAACAGTTCGAAGTTGTCCAGGTCGACCTTGGGCTTGACGAAGATGCCGTAGGCGTCTTGCAGCTTGACCTTCACGTCGGTGCCGGCGATCGTCGTGCTGCCGTCGCTCACGCCACCGGCGAGCATGCCTTCGACGGCGACGTTCGGGTGGAAGTTGTAGCCGATGATGCCGCGAAGAGCACCGGGGCTCACGCTGAAGCCCGAGCTGTCATGAAACTTCAGCGAGGTGTAGCCGAGTTCGCCATACCACGGAGTGGATGCAGGCGCGCTGGAAGATTGCGCCTGTGCGCCGAACGAAAAAAGAGCGGCCGCAGCCGCAACGATGATGGTTTGCTTCATGTGATTTTTGGTGTTGAACCTTGAACGACTTTTCGAAAATGAAAGCCGGGCCGGAGCATGCGTGGCGCACCCCTGAACCACCATCACCCGTTCGTACAGTGTCGCGTGACCGAGACATGCAGCTCGGGCGACAATAGGCTGATGCGCACCTACTTCAACACCGAGCATGCCTTGCATCGCGGGCAGAAGGAGATGTTCCGCGGCGAGATGGTCCCGTGCTTCGAGGTGCCGGACCGCGTCGACTTCGTGCTGAAAGAACTGCGCCATCGCAAGCTCGGTCCGGTCGAGACGCCCGAGCCCGCGTCGCTGGACGTCCTCGCGCGCACTCACCAGCCCCGCTACCTAGATTTCCTCGCGAACGCATGGAGCGATTGGGTCGCGCTCGACCCGGCCAACGCGCAGCGCGATGCGTTTCCGTCGTACTGGCCGATCCGCACGTTCCGCAGTGATGTCGTTCCCGATAGCTTCCATGCGCGCATGGGTCTCTTCTCGTTCGATGCCGGTACGCCGCTCACGTCGGGCGCATGGGTCGCGGCGCGTGCCGGTGCGGGCTGCGCACTGGCGGGCGCGGATAGGCTGATCGATGGAGATCGCGCCGCATTCGCGCTCACGCGTCCGCCCGGTCATCACGCAGGCGCGGATTTCTTCGGCGGCTACTGTTTCCTCAACAACGCGGCGATCGCCGCGCAAGCGCTTCGCGACGGCGGCGCGAAGCGCGTCGCGGTGCTCGACATCGACTATCACCACGGCAACGGCACGCAGGCAATCTTCTATGCGCGCGGTGATGTGTTCTTCACGAGCATCCACGGCGACCCTCGCACCGAGTACCCGTATTTCCTCGGTCATGCCGACGAGCACGGCGAAGGCGAAGGACTCGGGGCCAACTTCAACCTGCCGCTTTCTCGCGGTACCGAATTCATCGACTGGCGAATCGCGCTCGCGCAGGCCTTGCGCGGCATCGAAAGGTTCGGCGCCGAAGCGCTCGTTGTCTCGCTCGGCGTCGACACCTTCGTGCAGGACCCGATCTCGGGTTTTCGCCTGCGAAGCGAAAACTATCTGGATGTCGGCGCCGACATCGCCGGCGCGAAACTGCCGACCTTGTTCGTCTTCGAAGGCGGCTATGCGGTGCACGACGTCGGTGTCAACGCCGTGAACGTGCTGCAGGGCTTCAACGAAGCCGCAGGCTGAGCCACACCGCCGTCGGATTGATCCGACGCCAATTGCCGATGGGTTGACGGCGCATCCGCCCAAAGGCGAGCGCAGCATGTTGTCATGCGTTCCCCCCACCGACCCCTCGTGTGGCTGCCGGCCTGCCACCGAAATCTCGACATCGACGATCCCGGCGGGTACACAGTCCTCGCCGACCGTTATGCGCAGGCCGTGTGCAAGGTCGGTTTGCAGCCTGTGCTGTACCCGACGGCGGGCGCGGGTGAT
>DATJJL010000086.1:0-14368 GCA_035492155.1 Ramlibacter sp.
GAGATGGGCAAGGCCCATCCACCCCTGAAGAGGAATGATTCAAGCCTGCCAAACACCCCAGCCCTTTGCCCGCAGCTGAATCCCCAGCTCCACCTCCATCGCGCGCGCATCTTCATACGACATCGGATTCAACCGCTCATAAAGGTCCGGCAACAGCCGCACCCCGTACTCCCGCACGAAGGTGTTCGCCTGGATGCCCGCCTTGTGCTTGTCGAAACGAGGGTCCGGGTCGAGCCCGGTCATGCCGACATACACGAAGGGTTTGCCCAATTGCCAATCGGGATTGGCGCGGCGGAAACGCGTGACGTTCCACACACGGTCGGAAAGTTCGACGACGTAGACGTGGTAGTGCGCTCGTTTCACATGCGCATTGTGTAAGGACTCGCGGGCGGCCGCGACAGACGTGCACCCCAACCAACCTCTATGGAGACAGCCATGAAACTGAAGATGATCGCCACCACCGTCGCCGCCGCAACCATGCTTTGCGCGGCCGGATCCGCCCTTGCGCAACCGCGCGGCGAGTACTACCCCTTCGACGAGATCATGTCGATGAAGATGATGGACAAGGACCACGACGGCATGGTGTCCAAGAAGGAATACATGGACATGATGTCCCTCGCGTGGGACATGAACGCGAAGAAAATGGGCGTCAAGGGCGACAAGATGACGGCCGACGAATTCAAGCAGGTGCTGCAGTACCTGAAAGCCGGCGGCTGAGTTAGAAGCCCGAATAAACTCGGGCGATGGAACACGCATCGCCCCGCCATTTCTCGATGCTGCGGGGCTTTCACCTCGCCGACTTCTTTACGCTGGGCAACGCCGCCTGCGGTGTCGGCGCGGTGCTCCTGGCCATGCTGTCGATGACCAGCGGCGAGCTGTCGCACTTCATGATGGCCGCCGCGCTTTTGCCCGCGGCCTTCGTGATGGATGTGCTCGACGGGCGCATCGCACGTGCCCGGCACCAGCACTCGCCGCTCGGCCGCGAGCTCGATTCGCTCGCGGATGTGATCTCCTTCGGCATCGCGCCGGCCGCGCTCGGATTCGCAATCGGGCTGCAGGGCGGATGGGATGCGGCCGCGCTCGTCTACTTCGTGTGTTGTGGCGTGAGCCGCCTCGCGCGATACAACGTCACGGCGGAAGAACTCTCGGGCGCATCGGGCAAAGTCAAGTATTTCGAAGGCACACCCATCCCCACCAGCGTGATCATCGTCGCGGTGCTCGCTATCGGCGCCTGGCGCCACCACACGCACGAGACACTCTGGGGCGGCATGTTCCTGCTCGGCCCTTGGGCGTTGCATCCGCTGGCGCTGCTCTATGTGCTGTCGGGCAGCCTGATGATCAGCAAGACGCTGCGTATTCCCAAGTTCTGATGGTCCGGTTGTTCATCGCGCTTTGGCCTCCCGACCCGGTGCGGCAGGCGATCGCGCAGTGGCAATCCGAATGGCAGTGGCCCGTGCGCGCGGCTCTCGTCGCCGCGGCAAAGCTGCATCTCACCTTGCACTTCATCGGAGAGGTCGCGCAGCAGCGTGTGCTCGACCTGAAGTACGTGCTGAAGTCCGTTCCCGCCTCTCGCTTCGATCTGCGCTTCGGCCGGCCGGAGATCTGGCCGCACGGCATTGCAGTGCTGCGGCCCGAGCAGTCGCCGACAGCGCTGCGCAGCTTGCATGGACGCATCGGGCTTTCGCTGGCCAGCATCGGGCTGCCCATGGCCGAACAGACTTTCCGGCCGCATGTGACGCTTGCCCGCCGCGCCACGGCGGCGAAGGCGCCCGAGCGCGCACCGGAGATCACGTGGCAGGGGGCGACAGGCTTCGTGCTTGTGCAGGCGCCCGGCGGCGGGCGGCCTTACGAAATCCTCGAGAGATTCGGAAATTAACCGATCAACTTGCGCTTGCGGGGCGCGGCGTCGGGCAGGTTCGTCAGATCGGCCGGCACGGACATCACTGCCTGGAGTGCCTGCAAGTCGGTTGCGAGATCTTCGTCGATCTCATCGGGCGGCAAGGTGTCGCTTTCCATCGATTGGGTGTCCGTGTCGCCGCCATCGAGCGCGCCGAGATCGGGCATCGAGGAGAAGCCCTGCACCGATTTCTCGTAGAACTCCCAGCCCACGCTGAAGAGCCAGTCGCGCGCACCCGGGTCGATGCGCAGCAGGCCGTCCCAGAAGCTTTCCTGCAGGGCATGGACGTAAGGCAGGAGCTGGTGGTCGGCCTTGCGCACGAGGAACTGCACGTGCATGCCCGACTTGTGGTGCCGGGTGAGGACCGAGAGCGAGCGGCAATCGATCCAGTCCGACGGGATGCCGTGCCTGCGCATCGTCTCGCGAAGCACCACGCGCACAAGGTCCCGGCGTGGCGCATTGCGCGAGCGCGTCTTGTCGAGCGACGTTGCGCTCTGGCTCTCGGCGAACTGCGACGACGAGCCGGTGGTGGTCGACCTGCTCGGCTTCGCCTCGTCTTTCTCGCCGCCCAGAAACTTGCTGATCAGCCCCATGACGCCTGCCTCGTGCCTTGACGCGGTCCATTGTAGGGCTTGGGCGCCAATTACATTTGTACGAAATCATTCCTTCAGCTGGAACTGCATGCGCGTGCCGGCGATTTCCACGACGTCCTGGTTCGACAGCATCACCGGGTCCGGGCCGATCGCCTCGCCGTTGAGAGTGGGCGCCGTGTCGCCGTCGAGATGGCCGATGAAGTAGCCCTCCCGCCTGTGCGACACCGAGACGACCGCGACCCCGGGCCTGCCGAACGTCGTCACCGCCTTGACCACCGGCACTTCCAGCCCGGCCGATGACCCGTTGAGTACCTGGAAGACGGCGTGCATGCTGCGCGGCATGCCGTCGGGTCCGATCTTCATCGCCGACGTTTCGCCGAAAGTGCTCGGGTGCTCCGTGGCCTCGCGGTACTGGATGCGGAAATTGCCGATCGCGATCACGTCGCCGTCGCGCAGCCTTTGGCGCTGCACCATCTTGCCGTTGATGTATGTGCCGTTGGTGCTTTTGAGGTCCTCGATGAAGACATCGGCGAGGCCCTTGAGGTCGAACGCGCAGTGGTGCCCGCTCACGACCATGTTCTCGAGGACGATGTCATTGTCCGATGCCCGGCCCAGCGTCGTGCGGTCCTTTTGCAGGTACACGTGCTTGATGTCGACACCTTCTACCGACGCGATCAATTGTGGCATCGGGAGATGGTAGTGCCCGCCGCGCGGCTCGGCAATGGCGATGCCGTCACTCAGTAAGACATCACGCAAACGCATGATGCCGATTGTTGGCATGATGACGCGATGACTTCCTATTCGGTGCTCGATCTTTCCCCGATCGTGGAAGGCGCGGACGCGTCGCAGTCCTTTCGCAACTCCCTCGATCTCGCGCAACATGCGGAGCGCTGGGGCTATCGCCGCTTCTGGCTCGCCGAACATCACGGCATGCCCGGCATCGCAAGCGCCGCGACATCGATCCTCATCTCGCACGTCGCCGCCGGCACGAAAACCATTCGCGTCGGCGCAGGCGGCATCATGTTGCCGAATCATTCGCCGCTGGTGATCGCCGAACAGTTCGGCACGCTGGAGGCGCTTTACCCAGGGCGCATCGACCTGGGCCTGGGCCGCGCGCCCGGCTCCGATCAGGCAACGGCGCGCGCGTTGCGTCGCAATCTCGCATCCGATGCCGACGATTTTCCGCGCGACGTCGTCGAGCTGATGGACTTCCTGTCCGACGAGCCGCAGCAAGCCGTTCGCGCGGTGCCGGGCACGGGCGCGAAGGTGCCGGTGTGGATCCTCGGCTCAAGCCTTTATGGCGCGCAGCTTGCGGCGATGCTCGGACTGCCCTACGCGTTCGCGTCGCACTTCGCACCGCAACAGCTGATGGACGCGATCCACGTTTATCGCAGCACGTTCCGTCCGTCGAAGTACCTGGACAAGCCCTATGTGATGCTCGGCTTCAATGTATTTGCCGCCGACACCGACGACGAAGCGCGCGTGCTCGCCACGTCGATGCAGCAGTCTTTCGTGAACCTCAGAAGCGGAAGGCCGGGACGGCTTCCGCCACCTTGGCCCGGCTATTACGAAGAATCGAGCGGCGCGGCGCGCGCGCTGCTCGACATGGTTCTCACCTGCACTGCGGTCGGATCAGCGGCCACCGTGCGCGAGAAGGTGAGCGAGTTCATCGCCGAAACCCGCGCCGACGAGCTGATGATCGCCGGCGCGATGCACGATCATCGTGCGCGCGTGCGCTCGTACGAGATCGCCGCGCAGGTGCTCGGCGATCTCGCTCGTTGATTACTGGCGATACGGATTGTTCGGCCGCTCGTCGTAGCGGTTCGGCACGCCGTCGTGATCGTTGTCGCGCCAGCCGGGGCCACCCATGCGACGGTCGTCGCGATAGCCGCGGCCCCAGTGGCCCGCCACCATTTCCCAGTGGCCGTTGCGCTCGACCCAGCGCTCGGGCACCCAGTGCATGCCGCGGCGCTCGCGCATCCAGCGGCCTTCCACCCAGGCATATTGCCCATGGCGCCAAGCCCAGTGGCCCGGGGCCCATTCCATGCCGCGACGCGGCTCGGGGATGCGCTCTTCGCGCACGGGCGGCGGTGCTTCCGTCACGACGATCGCGCGTTCTGCGGCGCTCGAGGTGAGCGGCACGGTGCCGAAAGCAGCCGCCGCCACGCTCGCGAGAAGGATGTGCTTGATCATGTCTGTCTCTCCCAACAGTTGCTTAGGTGAAGACAGATTGGCGCGCCCACGGCCGCGCAGGCGTAGGACGCTTTCCCGTATCCGCTAGCGGCAACGAGGCGGCAAGGGATAGGCCGGGTCTGTAAAACCCGGAGTCGACGGATGGCCCGGCGGCACGAGCGAATCGACGAGTTGCTCGTCCTCCTGCGTCAGCGCCAGCTCCACTGCAGGCAGATAGGCCTGCCATTGCTCGAGCGTGCGCGGGCCGGCGATCACAGAACTCACCGCGCGATGAGCCAGCACCCACGCGGTGGCGAACTGCGCAAGAGTCACGCCCCTGGCCTGCGCATGAGCCTGCAGCTTCTGCGCGATGACCAGCGACTCTTCGCGGAACTCCGTTTCGGCGATGCGCTTGTCGCCGCGCGCGACGCGTGTGCCCTCCGCGGGCTTTTGTCCCGGCAGGTACTTGCCCGTGAGGACGCCGCGGGCGACCGGGCTGTACGGCGTGACACCGATGCCGAAGTGATCGCATGCCGGAAGGATCTCGACCTCGGGCATGCGATTGAGCAGGTTGTAATAAGGCTGGCAGACAACCGGCTGCGGCATGCCGATTTCCTTCGCGATGCGAATGCATTCGGCGATGCGCCAGCCGCGAAAGTTCGACAGGCCCCAATAGCGGATCTTGCCTTCGCGCAGCATCGTGTCGAAGGCGCGCAGCGGCTCTTCGAGATCCATGCCGTTGTTGTCTCGATGCATGTAAAGGATGTCGACATGGTCTGTCTGCAGCCGCGCGAGGCTCGCGTCGATTTCGCGCAGCATCCACGGGCGCGAAAAGTGCCCCTCGTTCGGCCGCTCCGACATCTTGTTGCCCAGCTTGGTTGCCAGCACCCAGTGATGCCGGCGCCCCTTGAGCAGCTCGCCCACCATCGTTTCGGACGCGCCCTTCGTGTAGACATCGGCGGTGTCGATGTAGTTGACGCCGTTCGCCTGCGCGTCATCGACGATGGCGCGGGCAGCGGCGAATTCGGTCTGGTCGCCGAACATCATCGTGCCGAGGCACAGCGTCGAGACCTTGAGATTGCTCTTGCCGAGGTTGCGGTATTGCATGGCACTCATTGGAACATCACTTTGCGAGGGGCGTGCATCGCGCAACTGTAGGCGCTATCGTGGCGCCATGCACACTCGCATGATCCCATCGAGCGGCCAGCCACTGCCCGTCATCGGTTGCGGCACGTGGCTGGGGTTCGACGTGGGCCGCCGCCCGCTTGAGATCGACCAGCGCGGCAAGGTGCTCGACACGCTCTTCGATGCCGGCGGATGCGTGATCGACAGCTCGCCGATGTATGGCAGCGCGGAAGAAGTCGTGGGCGAATTGCTCGGCCGGAGAACCGAACGCGAACAAGCTTTCATCGCAACCAAGGTTTGGACGACCGGCAAACGGGCAGGCATCGAGCAGATGGAGCGCTCGATGCGTCTTTTGCAGCGCAAGCAGATTGACCTGATGCAGGTTCACAACCTCGTCGACTGGCAAACGCATCTGGCCACGCTGCGCGAATGGAAAGCGCAAAAGCGCATCTTGTACATCGGCGTCACGCACTACACCGAATCGGGCTATGCGGAACTCGAGAATGTGATGGAAAGCGAACCGCTCGATTTCGTGCAGTTCAACTATTCGGCCGCGGCGCGCTCGGCCGAGCAACGGCTTTTGCCGCTGGCGGCGCAGCGCGGGCTGGCTGTACTCGTGAACCTGCCTTTGGGTGGCGGCAAACTGCTGAAGTCCCTAAGCACCAAGCCCCTGCCCGAGTGGGCGCGCGAGATCGGCTGCGAGTCGTGGAACCAGGTGCTGCTGAAATTCGCGCTCTCGCATCCGGCGGTGACATGCGCGATCCCCGGCACGTCGCGGCCGGATCACATGCGCGAAAACGCCGAAGCAGGCGAAGGCGATTTGCCCGAGCGATCGTGGTGGAACGACAAGCTCGCGGACATCATGGGCGGTTGATCGGCCGCGCGCAACTGCGCGTCGAGCAACGCAGCCTCCTGCGCGGTGTTCATGCCGTTCCACTGTTCGCGCCAACGAATCCGCGAGTTCGAGGAATTTTCCGGCTGCGATCAGCGCCGCGTGCCCAGGTGCGTGCCGCCGTCGATCATCAGGAGCTCGCCCGTTACCGTCGGGGCGCCGCAGATGAGCCACACGATGGCTTCGGCGACATCCTCGGGCGTACTGGGACGACCAAGCGGCGTGTGCGCCTCGGTCGCGGCAATGGCCTTGTCCAGCCCGCCGGGGCCCAGGCCCTGGTCGAACCAGCGCGACGTGATGAGCGCCGGGCACACCGCATTGACGCGAACCTCCGGCGCGAGCTGCCTTGCGAAGTGCAGCGTGAGCGAATTGACCGCGCCCTTCGATGCGACATAAGGCACCGATGAACCGATGCCCAGTGCGCCTGCCACGGACGACACGTTCACCACCGAGCCCTGCGCCGCCTTGAGGTGCGGCAGGCAGGCACGCAGCATCTGGAACACGCTGAAGGTGTTCACACCCATGATGCGGTGGAACACCTCTTCATCGATCTTGTCCCAGGCTGCATCGGCACCGAAGACCGACGTGCCCGCGTTGTTCACAAGTGCGTCGATGCGCTTCCAGCGCTTCACGGTCGCTGCGACCATCGCCTTGCAGTCGGCGTCCTTCGAGACGTCACCGCGCAAGAGCAATGTGTCGGCGCCCGCTGCCTCGCAAGCCGCCTGCGCTTCGCGCGCCTCGGCTTCGCTTTTCGAATAGTTGATCAGCACGTTCCAGCCGCGCTGCGCGAGCTTGAGCGCCGTGGCGGCGCCCACACCCGTCGCCGATCCGGTGACGATGGCGACCTTGCGCTCTTCCACGGGAATGCCTCAGGAAATTTCTTCGAGGCGCTTTTGCACGTCGCGACGGCCCATGTGCCGCAAGGCGGCGATCGCTTCGATCTGCTTGCGGCGAGGACGTGTGTTGCCGCTTTCCCATTTGTAGATCGAAAGCGCCGAGACGCCGATGATCTTGGCCAGCGCCGCCGCCGACAGGCCCAGGCGCTTGCGCTGCGAGGCCAGGCTCTTGGCGCTGTAGCGAATCTGCCTGCCGTCGTCGTCCGATTCAGCTGCGGCGCTGCTGCCGCCGCCGCCGCGCCCGGACGATTTGCCCAGACGCTTTATCTGTTGCTCGAGCACCTGGATGCGACGCTTGAGCTGCGCGATCTCGCTTCTGTAATGCGCGCTGGCTTTCTTCAGTTGCTCCGTTTCGCTGCGGGACTGCTTGCGAGAGATTCGGGCAATTTCTTCTTTAAGGAGCGATGCGATATTGGGCATGATGGTTGGGCCTTTTTCCGCATCTTAGCCGATGCCGGAAGTTTCATTTCCGGGATTGCCGGCCGGCGAATTGCGGGTAAATCCTGGCGACCACGGGCCCATCGAAATCCCAGGCGATGCACCGGCCGACGTGATGCGGCGGCTTCTCGAGTGCGTCAGGCGCAGTGCCCGCGGCTTCGCGCTCGCGATCTCGCCACGGAAAAACCGTCTGGTAGGCGGCAGTGGCGAGGTTGAACAGAAGCTCGCGCATGTGCGTGCAGCCCTTGATGCCTCCGAGCTCGCGCTCGATCGTCTGGCGCCAGCCCGGCCCCATCGAGTGGCCGACCATTCGCTGCATCGGATCCTCGCCGCGCGAGCATTCGCCATAGGGCGTCGCATCCATGGCCGCTGCTATCGCGTGGATCTTCATCTTGTCGTCGAGCGTGACGCGGATCGCAAGACCATGCACGGGCGCACCGGGCTCCATGTGGCCGCGCTCGATCATGTCGAAGGCGTAGGCCTTCACGTCCTGCATCTCGCCTTCGATGTCCCACATTCCATCGTCGCGAAGGTAGCCGCGATACGTGACGTTACGGGTGTGCAGGTGTTTGCGGGGAGCGGGCGGAGGCATCGGCATGCCACCGATTTTCTCAGACGAGGCGCTTGTAGTAATAAACGGTGTCGCAATAACCGCCTTGCGGAAGCAGGGCGTAATCGGGAATGGTGCCCACGCGCTGCCAGCCGCAGCGTTCGTAAAGGCGCATGGCCGCATCGTTCGCGGTGTCGAGCACGAGCAGCGTCTTGCCGCATTCGACAGCCGCAGCCTCGGCGGCGCGCATCAGCGCTTCTCCCAGCCCGCGCTTGCGTTGGCTGCTCAGCACCAGCATCTTCGATACGTCGCCGCGGTGCGGCTGGTTCTCCGGCTGCTCGAGCACGACCTGCACGGTGCCCAGCACGCGCCCCTTTTCTTCCGCCACAAGCAGCACGCGCTCTTCGCGCGATGCCGATTGCGCCACGCCGCGCCAGAAGCGCAGCGCCTTGTCCCGCGTCATCGGCTGCATGAAGCTCACCGATGCGCCGCTTTCAACGCAGTCGACAAGCACGTCGGCCAATCCGTTGATTTCGTTTTCGTCTGCGTCGGTAATGCGGCGGATGTTCATCGGCCCCGATCTTGCAGGAGCCGGCCGGACGGATCAAGCGATCCGCGCGCGTCAAATGCGCTTGCGCCTGGGCACGACCGACAGCCGCAGTGTTGCTTTGGCCGGTGCCGCCGTGAGCACCATCTGCTGCGGCGGCAGGTCGATCAGCTGGTCGGCGTCCCACACGCGCACGAAAACGGGACCATCAGGCACCGAATCGAACGTGGCCGTGCCGTCCGCTGCCGTGATCGCCGCCCACGGCGTGTCGCTCACGTAGACGTGCCCACGCATCGACGCGTGCAGGTGGCACCCAAGCAGTACGGGGCCCGGCTTGTCGAACGTGACCTCGGCCTGTTTCGCAGGCTTGCCCGGCAGCTTTCCGTCCAGCCGGAATTCGAAGCCGCCCTTGTCGCTGTCGTCGAAGCTCCTGATGCCCGCTGCGGAACCGCGCACGTGGTGTTCCCACGGATCGTTGTTCACGAACGTTCCCTTCGCACCGACCGCGACGAGCGTCACTGCGGGCACGAAGCGCATCTTCTGCTGGTTGATGGTCACGTGCTCAGGCAAGGTGTGCGGCACCGCACCCGGGTGCGACGGCGCGAGCGCGACGACCGCATCGGGCACGGGCTTGCCCTCCTTGTCGAGCACCATCACCTGCAGCGGGCCGGCTTGTGCGGCCGCCGCTGCGGTGAACATCGCCGCGAACAAGGCGAGTTTCTTCATGCGTAAGGTCATGCAAATCTCACTGCTTGACGATGTGCCAGAGATTGAGCTTGCCGTCGCCGTACTTGTCGCCGGGCTCCTGGTCTTCGGGCCATGTGTACACAGGCCGGCCCTTGTAGGCCCACTGCCGCGTGCCGTCGTTGCGCACCACGATCGTGAAGGCCCCGTTCGGCTTGTCGCCGGCCGCGGCGTGAACGGGCGGCCAGTTGACGGCGCACTTGTCGTTGCAAACCGACTTTCCGCTTCCCGCGACATCCTTGTCGAACACGTAGACGGTCAGGCCCTGCGAGTTCACGAGCATTCCATCTTTCATCGCGAGCGAGCTTGACGCTGCCGGTGCGGCGGCGGACGGGCCGGGCGCGTAGTCGGACCCGGACGGGCTGCCGCCGGTGGCGCAGGCTGCCAACAACGCGGCACTGGCCGCGACGAACACGAACTTCTTCATTGCGCTTCTCCTTCGTGGGTTGATCAAGGTTCCACACCCCGACCAACACGTGTATGCGCTCATCTATTCCATCGGTTCAAAAGTTTTGGACGATGAATTCAGTGCAGCTGTGACGAAGTTGCGCGTGCCCGGATCAAAATGAGCACCAAGGAGTTCACTCATGTCCCGCATGCCATCGCTTTTCGTCTCGCACGGCGCGCCCACGTTTGCCGTCGAACCCGGCCAGGCCGGCCCCCTGCTGGCGCAGTTGGGCCGCAGCATGCGCCGGCCCGAAGCGGTGCTCATTCTGTCGCCGCACTGGATCACGCGCGGCGTGCGGGTCACAACGGCGCCGAAGCCCGAGACCATCCACGACTTCGGCGGCTTCCCCGAGGAGCTCTACCGCATCCAATACCCTGCCCCGGGCAGCACCGAGATCGCGATGCGTGCGCTGGCGCTGCTCGACGCAGACGGCTGGGACGCGGCGCCGGACAACGAGCGCGGACTGGACCACGGCGCGTGGGTGCCGGTGCGCCATATGTATCCCGATGCCGACGTGCCGGTCTTGCAGGTTTCGATGCCGCACACGCTCGACGGCGCGGGGGCCGTGAAGCTTGGCCGCTCGCTGGCGCCCCTGGCCGACGAGGGCGTGCTGATCGTTGGGTCGGGCAGCATCACGCACAACCTGCGGGAGGTTTTCGGCGGCACGCCCGAGGCCAGCTCGAACTACTCGCACGAGTTTGTCGCGTGGGCTCGCAATGCGGTGAAGGCGCATGACGAAAATGCGCTGGCGAACTGGCAAGCAGCTCCGCACGCGCGACGCGCGCATCCCACGGCGGAACATTACCTGCCGCTGCCTTTTGCTTTCGGGGCGGGCGATGCGAAGGCCCCCGTCACCGTGATCGACGGCGGCATGACCTTCGGCGTGCTCGCGATGGACGCTTACCTCTTCGGCGAGCCGGCAAGCGTGGCGCTGCAATAGCAGCGGTTGCGGGCGGTCAATGCCGCTCGCGATGGCGCGAACGGTCGGGCTTCAGCCCGGCATTGCGCGCGTGTTCGTGAAACTCGGCCGGCGTCATCGCATAAACGCCGATTCGCGGGTAGCTGCCCTTCATCTGCGCCTCGACCACGAGCTGGTCGGATTGGCCCGGACGTGGGCCCTTGATCCACCAACGCTGGCCTTCGCGGTCGCGGAAGGACTGACCGGTGTGCAGGGAAATAGGTGTCTTGTGCGTCATGGGACAGCGATGGTCCTGCCGTGCACCGCAGCAAGTCTGTAGGACGAATTCCCCATCCGAACGGTCATTGTCCGGCGTCAAGTTTCGTCGCGGGAGCACTCACCCCGAGCATGATTCGCGCCAGAAGCGCATAATCATGTCCGGGCGCGCGCGAAAGCCGCGCTCTTTCTCATCGCGGTGCCTGTCAGTTCGCCATTTCGAATCGAGATCCACAAAGTTTGTCATTGCTTCGGACTCCATCGCGCTTTTTTCAGCCTTTTCTGGAGTTCCAGCAATGGACAACAAGCTTTACGTGGGCAACCTGCCCTATTCCTTCCGTGACACCGACCTGCAGGATGCCTTCGGCCCCTTCGGCGAAGTGACCAGCGCCAATGTGGCGATGGAGCGCGACACCGGCCGCTCGCGCGGCTTCGGCTTCGTGCAGATGGCCACGGCGCAGCAGGCGCAAGCCGCGATCGAAGCCCTCAACGGCAAGCCCATCGGCGGCCGGGGCCTCGTGGTCAACGTGGCCAAGCCGCAAGCGCCGCGCCCGCGCTTTTGATAACGCGCACATCTCAATTGCCTGCCGCGCTGCCCACAAGGCGGTGCGTTCACAGAAAGGATTCGTGAAATGGCCAAGGAAGAACTCATCGAAATGCGCGGCACCGTTGCCGAAATCCTTCCGGATTCGCGCTATCGCGTGAAACTGGAAAACGGGCACGAGCTCGTCGCCTACACGGGCGGCAAGATGCGCAAGAACCACATCCGCATCATTGCGGGTGATGACGTCTCGCTCGAGATGTCACCGTATGACCTGACCAAAGGCCGGATCATGTTCCGCCACCTGCCCGCCCGAAACGGCCCGGCGCCGCAGCGGCCCCAGTTCCGCAGGCGTTGACGACGTCGCAAGAAAGCGCCCCTCGGGGCGCTTTTTCATTGGGCGCGTTCCCTTCACTCCGCCGTCGCCGGGTCGATCACCGACATCACGCGATCCACGCGATTGGCCGGAAAGCCCCCGAGCTCGGCGTGCTTTCGCACCATCTCTTCGTTGGGCGCCTGGTACACGCAGTAGATGCGGTCGCCCGTCACGTAGCTTTGGATCCACTGGATCTGCGGACCCATGCTGCTCAAGACGCCGCAAGACTTCTGCGAAATTGCCTTGAGGTCGGCCGGTGTGAATTGGCCGGCGCCGGGGATGTCTCTTTCGATCACGAACTTGGGCATGGTGTGCTCCTTGGTTAAGACGCGTTTCAGAAGCTGAGCGTTGCCGCGCCGGACTTGATGAGCTCGTGCATCGCGCTCGCGCCCTGGATGACGACGCCCTCGATGAAATCCTCCGGCACATAGCCGCGCGCCTTCACGCAAGGCGGGCAAGCCCACACCGTGCCGCCGCGCCCGATGAAGTCTTCCATCAACTTCTTCAGCGGATCGAGAGGAGGAACGTGCGTGAGGTCGATGCCGCGCTTGCGCACGAGGTCCACGGACGAGCTGGTGAGGAACAGGTACACCTTCAGGCCCGAGGTGATGCCGCCGCAGGCGATGGTGAGCGCAACGGACGACAGCTCGTGGTCCGTGCCGCGCGTGCAGACGATGACGAGGTCTCTGGTGGAAGCGGTCATTTCGGTCTCCTGTAGATAGAATGAGCCGCCATCGTGCAGGCCCGAGGGGTGCGTTGAAATGACCGGCCCTCCGGACTACATGACCGAAACCCCGGTCGCACGTTTTGGAGCGCGCCCATGGATGTGTTGTCGGACGTTCTGCGGACGATTCGCCTCGAGGGCGCCTTGTTCCTCAATGGCGAGATGCGCGCTCCCTGGTGCGTCAAGGTTCCGACCAGCGCCTACATCGCCCAAGTGCTCAAGCCCGGCGTGCAGCGCCTTGCGATCTGCCATCTCGTGCTGCAAGGCACTTGCTGGGCGCAAGCCGAAGGCGGAGCGCCTGTTCGCGCAGAAGCAGGCGAAGCCATCGTCATCCCGCACGGCAGCGCGCACATACTGGGCAGCGGCCTGCAGCATGCGGCCATCGATGTCGATCACCTGGTGACGGTCAAGATCCCCTCGGTCGAGCGGCTTCGCTACGGCGGCGACGGAGACGCCACCATCATCGTGTGCAGCTGGTTCGCATACGAAGGCGACGCACCCAACCCCATGATGGCCAACCTGCCGCGCCTTTTCACAAGCGCGTTGCGTCGCCGATCGGCGGGGCCGTGGATCGAGCAGTCGATCAACTTCGTGCTGGCCGATGCCGCCGCGCAAACGCCGGGCTCCGAAGTGCTGGCATCGAAAGTTGCAGAGATGCTGTTCGCCGAAGTGCTGCGCAGCTACATCGAAGCGATGCCCGCCAACAACCCCGGCTGGCTCGCAGGCCTGCGCGATCCGCACGTGAGCCGCTGCCTCGCGCTGATGCACGCCGAGCCCGCACGCGACTGGACGGTGGATGCTTTGGCCGGCGAGGTACACATCTCGCGCAGCGTGCTCGCCGAAAAATTCGCAGAGCTCGTCGGCGCGCCGCCGATGCATTACCTCACGCGCTGGCGAATGATCGTCGCCGCTGGAATGCTGCGCAATGAACAAACCAATCTGGCTCGCGTCGCCGAAGGCGTGGGCTACGAATCCGAAGCCGCTTTCAGCCGCGCTTTCAAGCGCGAATACGGCGTGTCGCCAGGACAGTGGCGGCAAGGCGCCGAAACGACACAAACAGGAGAACTACATGGCTGAATTCAAATTGCCGAACGACCTGATGTTCAACCGCGGACGCATCGAAGACCCGCTCGCTTATCCGAAGGAGCGCGGCGCGAAGTCGTGGCTTTTCATCGTGGGCGAAGAGTTCGGGGCTATGCCCGGCGGCATGACGTATCAGCAAGTGGAGCAAGCTGTCGAACACAGCGCACG
>DATJJL010000087.1:0-15254 GCA_035492155.1 Ramlibacter sp.
GCTTCAGTGAAGCGGCTGCGGGCAAAGCCACGCGGACGCTGCCGTCAGCATGGCCTGCAACCCGGTTGCGAGCGTGGGGTGGATCTGCGGCGCGAACTTGGGCGAATGGTTGCTCGGGATCTTGTTGATCGCCTTCTGCTCCTTCGCCTTCGCATAAACAGCCGGGTCCGTTCCGCCAACGAACCAGAACACGTAAGGCACGCCCCAAGTGCGGCCGAAGATGCTGAAGTCCTCGCTCGCAGAGGCCGGGTTCGGCGCCAGCGCGGCGCGTTCACGGAACTCACCCGCGAATGCCTGCGCTACTTTCCGGGTAGCGACAATGTCGTTTTCCGTGAGGGGGTACGAGTTGATGGTCGTGAACTCGGGCGGCCGCTCCGCGCCGGATGCGTCGCATTCCGCGCAGCAAATGCGCCGTATCGAGTTGAGCATGTACTCGCGGGTGTCCTCGCTGAACGTACGCACGTTCAGCTTGATCGTGGCATCGTCAGGAATGATGTTTTCCTTCGTGCCCGCTTGAAGCGAGCCAATCGTGAGCACGGCGGGCTCCGTCGGTGCGATCTCCCGCGACACGATGGTCTGCAGGCGCAGCGCAGTCGCCGCTGCCATGATCACGGGGTCGATTGAGGTTTGCGGCTGCGATCCGTGCGAGCCGCGGCCGAACAGCCTGATCTTGAGGCTGTCGCCAGCAGATAGCGTGACCCCGGGTCGGTAACTCACCGTGCCGGCCGGGCCCACCATGACATGCTGGCCGAGAATGATGTCGGGCTTCGGGAAACGCCCCTCGCCCCAGGCGGCGACCATGGCACGCGCGCCTTCGGCCGTTTCTTCGCCCGGCTGGAAGACCACCAGCAGCGTGCCTCGCCACGACTCGCGATGAGCCGCGAGGACGCGGGCAGCCCCGATCAGCCAGGTCACGTGCATGTCGTGCCCGCACGAGTGCGCGACGCCCACCTCCACGCCGTCGGGATCGGCTGCCTTCACGTTGCTTGCATACGGCAGACCGGTGTTCTCCGCCATCGGCAGCGCATCCATGTCCGCGCGCAGCATGACCGTTGGGCCGTCGCCGTTCTTCAAGACGCCGACCACACCTGTGACGCCCACTTCGGGAGTGACCTCGAAGCCGAGCTCCTGCATCGCATCCGCGGCTATCTTGGCGGTGCGCCATTCGCGCATCGACAGTTCGGGATGCTGGTGGAGGTCCTTGTAGACCGCTTCCAGTTCCCTCAGCAGCGGCGAATCGGCCGCCTCGACGGCGTGGCTCAGAGCATTCATGGTGCGGCTCCTGATGGCGCACCCAGCTTGCGACTGCCGTCGCTTCGCGTCAAGCGTCCAGTCGACGGCTGGTGCCCGAAGCCACAGCAAGATAGAGTTGGGCATGAACGGTGTGGCGGCGCAGGTCGTCGAGGGCTCCTTCGGGCAATGGTTCGTGCTGTTCCTCGACATCATGGGCACGTTCGCTTTCGCGGTGAGCGGCGCGGGCGCGGGGGTCAGACGCGAGCTCGATTTCTTCGGCGTCCTCGTGCTGTCGTTCGCCGCGGCAGTCTCGGGCGGCGTCCTGCGCGACGTCCTCATCGGCGCGGTGCCTCCGGCCGCGCTGAGCGACTGGCGCTACCTGGCGACCGCCGTGACCGCGGGCACCATCACGTTCTGGTGGTACCCGCTGATGAATCAGCTCAAGAACCCGGTGCAATGGTTCGATACCGCGGGCCTGTCCCTGTTCGCGGTCGCCGGCACTCAAAAGGCGTTGGCCTATGGATTGAGTCCGCCCATGGCGGCGCTGCTCGGCATGCTGACGGGCATCGGCGGCGGCATGGTGCGCGACATCCTGCTTTCCGAAGTGCCGTCCGTGCTGCGCTCCGAGCTCTACGCCGTTGCGGCGCTCGTCGGCGCCATCATCGTCGCTGTCGGTGAAGCACTGGGACTCCATCCGATCCTGTCCGCGCTGCTCGGCGCGGCGAGTTGCTTCGCCCTGCGGACGGCGGCGATACGCCTTCGGTTGCAATTGCCGGTCGCGCGCGTGCCGCGTCGCGAAGATGTGTCCCAGGCCGATGAATCCCCTTAAGCGGAACCGAGGAGAAGAAGATGATCGATAACCAACTTGCCCCCTATGGCGCGCTATTGCTTCGCCTGTGTCTGGCTGCCGCGTTCATCGCGCACGCGATGCTCAAGGTACGCGTGTTCACCATTCCCGGCACCGTGAAGTACTTCGAGTCGCTTGGCCTGCCAGGTGTCTTTGCCTACTTCACCATCGCGGCCGAGCTCGGCGGCGCCGCCTGTCTTCTTTTCGGAATCTGGCCGCGCCTTGTCGCGCTGCTGATGGTTCCCCTGATGCTCGGAACCATCGTCATGGTGCACGGCAAGAACGGCTGGCTGTTCAGCAACAAGGACGGCGGCTGGGAATACCCCGCGTTCTGGGCGGCGGCGCTCGTCGTGGTGTTCCTGATGGGCGATGGCGCGGGAACGCTGCTGCATTCGCCCTGGCCGCGCTAGGCACCAGCCGGTGTGCGCCACCTGTATCGCCGCGGCGCGATCGATTCGCTGCAGTCAAGCAAAGCGTCGGCTGAGTACCCGATCGGCCGAGCCTCGGCCTGCGCCCGAGAACACCAGGGCGACAGTGACTGCGAGCAGGGCCAGCGCGAATTCATAGCCGTTCTTCTCGACGAACAGGCCCTTGTCGATGTGCACGGTGAAAATCGCAACCGTCATCGCGGCCGCCAGCGATGCCGCGGCAGGCCGCACCAGCAACCCGGCGATGAGCGCGAGGCCGCCGAAGAATTCCGCCCCGCCCGCCAGCAGCGCCATCAGCACGCCGGGTGCCAGGCCGATGGAATCCATCCACTGCCCGGTGCCGGCCAGGCCGTAGCCGCCGAACCAGCCGAACAGCTTTTGCGCGCCGTGCGCGGCAAAGATGATGCCCACGGGGATCCGCAGGGCCAGGGTGCCCCACCCGGCCTCGGTGGCCAGCAGGCGGTCAATGAAGGAGTTGCTCTTGTTCATGATGTTTCCTTTCAGCTTTTGCTGATCCAGGTGGGAGCGACGCTGGTCCCGAGGCCGGCGCCGTAGCCGAAATAGATGTTGAGACCTGCGACGGGCTCGAGGTAGCGCGCGTTCTTCAGCCCCCCGGCGTCCATGACCTGGAAGCCCATGCTCTCGGCCAGTGCACGCGCAGTCTGCTTGCCGCGCTCGCTGTCGCCGGCGACGAACACCGTGGCCTTGCGGCCGGCGCCGAAATCGGGGCCCGCTGCCAGCACCTGTGCGAACAGCGTGTTGAAAGCCTTCACGACGTCCGTGCCTGGCACTGCCTTTGCGATTTCTTCGGCTGCCGACGTGCTGTGACCGAGGGTCAGCCCCATGTAGTCGGGCGTGAGCGGGTTGGTGATGTCGATGACGGTCTTCCCCGCGACATCGCCCACGCTGCGCAGTGCAGCCGCGGCGTCGGGGAAGGCAGTCGCAAGGACGATGGCGTCGACGCCGTCCGCAGCGCCTGTGGGCGCGACGGCTTTCGCGCCGAACTGCTGCGCCACCCCTTGGGCCTTCGCTGCATCGCGAGCGGTAACGGTGACCTGGTGGCCCGCCTTGGTGAGTTGCTTGACGAAGCCGGAGCCCATGTTGCCGGTGCCGATGACGAGAACTTTCATGACTGATCCTTTCAGTGAGTGATCCCGCTTTGCGGGCATGGACGCACTGTATTGGCTCTGGATCAACAGATAAACTGCCGCCACTGGCACAGACCGTTCAGGAAATTGAGACACTCGATGGACAAGTTCCAGGAAATGCGCGTATTCGTGGGAGTGGTCGACGCCGGCAGCTTCGTGGCGGCGGCCGACAGCCTGGGGATGTCCAAGGCCGCGGTCTCGCGCTACGTATCGGAGCTCGAGCAGCGCCTGCGCGTCAGGGTCCTTCACCGCACCACGCGCAAGCTGTCCCTGACGGACGAAGGCGAAGTGTTCCTGGCGCGCAGCCGCGAGATCCTGGCCAGCATGGAAGCCGCCGAAGCGGAGCTGTCCATCCGCAGCGACAGAGCGACCGGGGTGTTGAAGGTCAGCGTTCCGGTCAGCTTCGGCATCCAGCACCTGGCGCCGCTCTGGGGCGGGTTCCTGGCATTGCACCCGCGGGTGTCGCTGGACGTGCAACTGGCCGACCGCGTGGTCGACCTGGTCGACGAAGGATTCGACCTCGCCGTCCGCATCGCACGATTGCCCGACTCGTCGCTGGTCTCGCGCAAGCTGGCCGCCACCAGCCTGGTGTTGTGTGCGTCGCCGGCCTACCTCAAGCGGCATGGCGTGCCGAAGCATCCGTCCGAGCTGGCCAAGCACGATGTCATCGGCTACAGCCTGCTGGCCATGGGGGACCAGTGGCAGTTCACCGGGCCGGACGGGCCGGTGACGGTGAAGGTTCGCCCGCGGATCTGGACCAACAACGGAGACACCTGCGTGGCGGCGGCGGTTCGCGGATGCGGGGTGCAACTGCAACCCACCTTCCTTGTCGCGGGTGAGCTGGCAGCCGGTAAGCTGGTCGAAGTGCTGCCGGCCTATCGCACGGTCGAGCTCGGCATTTACGCGGTCTACCCCACCCGCAAGTTCCTGCTGCCCAAGGTGCGCGGGCTGATCGAGTACTTGTCGGAACACCTCGCAGCTGCGGATTGGATCGCTCCAGCGCCGGCTTCTTCAACCCGGTCGCGAAAGAAGCGCTGACGCGTGATCAGGTATCTTGGCAGCTACCTTTGAAGGCAGGCACCTGACATGGACGATTTCCAACTGCACATCGAGCTGAACTCCTATGCGTTGCAGCTGGACGGTCAAGTCGTGTCGACGCTCGCCGGCGGTGCAGCGGCCCTCATGGCCGGCGCGCCGGCGCAGTTGCGTGAGATCGACATCGAGAACGCCATCGAGCGTTCAGAGGAATGGCTGATGCCGTTCAGCAAGTCTTTCCAGAGGCGCGTGCTGCGAATCCGCGATGTCACGGGCCGCGTTAAAAAGACGCTGGGCGGGCGAACGAGCCTCGACCTCCAGGAAACGGAACAGGCCTTCTCCAGGGCCTGCGATGCCGTGTCGCACAGGCGGCCCGTCGCGCGTGAGGCCGTCGCCGACCTGGTATTGCTCCGCGAACTGGCCCACCACGGGATGCTGGTGCGCATCCAGCTCGAGTAGTGCCAGGAAGGCTGGCGGGGGTTCAAGGAGCAGTTGCAGGGCCAGGCCGATCCACAGATCTCAATCACCGGTGACATGGCCTCGCTCGACTGGTGCGTTCGCAAGCAGACATCAGTGCGACGCCTTTTTTTCGAAAAGCTGATTCGAAGTTGAAAGACTGCCCTGCGCATCGCCGATCAAATCGCGGCGTCATACGCACAGGAGACAGCTTTGAAACGCAGCCCGACACCGAACCGCGCGCAGGCGCCCATCCTGGGAGTTGCCATCGCCACGCTTGCACTCGCTTCATGCGGAGGTGGAAGCGGCAACACCGACATCGTGCCGGTTGCGCCGATGCCCGCACAGGACATCGCCCTCAATCCCACGGTGCCATGCACCATGCAAGGCATCGGAGCCGCTGCTCTTTCCGCTGACGCGCCGGTCACCGTTCTCGATGTCAGCACGGGTACGACCGGATCGACTGCGTCGGACAAGCCGTACTGCCTCGTGAAAGTGAAGGTCGATCCGCAGGTGAACATCTGGGTGTCCTTGCCTGCGTCCGCGTGGAACGGGCGCTTTCGCGCGGAAGGCAACGGCGTTTACGCAGGCGACTCGCAGCTCGGCCCGGCAGTCGATTCCGTTCTTCAGGGCTTCGTCGGCACGAAGACCGACACCGGGCATACGGGCTTTTTCCTGTCCGGCGCGTTCGGCATGTTGGCGCCCGGGCAGCCGAACACGCAATTGCAGACGGACTTCGCCTACCGCTCCGAACACCTCATGGCCGTCATCGGCAAGCAACTCGCGAAAGCGTTCTACGGCCAGGACCCGGTCCGCTCATATTGGTACGGCTGTTCCACCGGCGGCCGCCAGGGTCTCATGATGGCGCAGCGCTATCCCAACGACTACGACGCCATCGTTGCCGGCGCGCCTGCGATCCATTGGGATCGCTTCCAGTCCTACCAGATCTGGCCGCAGCTGGCGATGAAGTCCGATGCCGGCGGCCCCATCGCGATTCCCAAGCAGCAGCTTGCCACCAGCCGCGCTGTTGCCGCATGCGACGCGGCCGACGGAGTGACCGATGGGGTGATCGGCGATCCGCGCACCTGCACCTACGACCCGACGAAGGACACTCAGATCACGCGCGCCAGCTGCACGTCTTCGGACAACACATGCCTCACGCCCGGCGAGGCAAGCGCCATCCAGAAGATCTGGGGCGGCGCGCGCAACCTCGCCGGTCAGCAACTGTGGCCCGGCGTCGAGCGCGGCGCAGACCTCTCGGCATTTGCGGGCCCCGTGCCTTTCCCGATCCCGATCGAGCAGGCGCGCTACTGGGTGTACTTCGACCCGAATTGGGACTGGAACACGCTCACCTACGCCAACTACGAGCAGTACTTCAACGACAACGTCAGGATGGTGGGCCCCTTGATGGGCACGGACAACCCGGACATCTCGAAGTTCAAGGCGCGTGGCGGCAAGCTGATCGTCTATCACGGCTGGGCAGACCAGCTGATCATGCCGCAGGGCACCGTGCAGTACTACGAGCAGATGCAGCAGACCGTCGCGCAGTCCGATTCGTTCTCTCGCCTGTACATGGTTCCTGGCATGGGGCATTGCGGCGGCGGTGCGGGCGTGAACGAGTTCGGCCAGGATGCCGGCGGCATCGTGGCGGCAGACGCGAAGCACGACGTGTTTCGTGCGCTGATGGCCTGGTCGGAAAAGGGCACGGCGCCCACCAGCCTCATCGCATCGCGAATCGACAACGGCGCCGTCAGCCGCACGCTGCCGCTTTGCCCGTATCCGCAAGTCGCGAAGTACAGCGGCAGCGGAAGCACGACGGACGCGGCGAACTACACGTGCGCGGCACCGTAATCCGCTGAAGGCACCTGGGCGATCAGCTCGCCCAGGTCCTTTCGGACCTTCGTAGCGCCCCCGGCGGCATACCGAGCACCCGGCTAAAGGCGTCGGTCATGTGGCTTTGGCTCGCGAAGCCGCTTTGCGCGGCGATCTCGGCGAGCGATTCCGTCGAGTGCTTCACCAGGTTGCTCGCGGCATCCACGCGCTTGGACAGCACATACCGATACGGCGACACGCCCGTTGTGCTTTTGAACAGCCGCGTGAAATGAGCCTTGCTGAAGCCGACGGCGTTCGCCAGCATGTCCAGCGAAATCTCGTTGGACAACTCGACGTCGATGAGCTCGTCCAGGCGACGGATCTGCGCCGCCGAAAGCCGTCCGCGCTCGAGCCGCACGCGGGGCCGCTCGACACGCGTTCGCGCCAAGTGCAGCAGAACCCCCAGCGACAAGGACTCCGCGAGCAGCCGACCATTCGGGCAGCCCTGCGCCACTTCCGAGACCATGACGCGCAGCAGGCCGGCAAGCTCGGCGTCGTAAAACTCCGGGTTGAAACGGTAGCGCCCATCGACGAGTTCGTCATTGAGCAGCTTGTGGCTCGCCAGGAACTGGGCTTGCATCGTGATGACGATGCGGCGGCCGGGTGTGCAGCGCAAGCGCTTCTTGCCGGTGAAAGCTTCGGGCACGAACAGGCCCGTCGCGCCGGGCTTCAGCTCCAGGACATCGCGTTCCATCTCGAACATGCCGCGACCCCGATCGAGCATGCAAACCGTCGGCGTGTTCAATTCGTTGCAGCTAAGGACGATGTCCGGATTTGCGTCGAAGCATGCGATCGGGATGCCACTCCAGCGCCGCATCTGCTCCTCGGTGAGGTAGCTACGCTCGGCAAGAGCCGGCGTGGGCGGCGACTGGGAAGCGGTGGCGCAGGTTCGCATCTGCGCATTCTTGCCATCCCGATCGGTCGTTGGCAATGCATAGCTCCCATGCCGAGTCAGCATAGCGGCGGCTTCGGCGCGGCCTCGTCCCGCTTTTCTTAATCATCCGCTAATTTACTGTACTTGACAGTTCATTATATGGCTTCGACAATTACTGGACTACTTCGTACAGTAAATGAAACCGCATTTCCCCAATTCCGGCCTCTTTCGCGGGTCGACAACCGTCGCCGTATTGGCATTGCTCACGGCTTGCTCGGCGCCGCCGGTGCAGCCCCCTGCCCCGTCGGTGCCGTTGTCTGCGGGCTTCGCGCATGCGCAGGCCCAAAGCGCGACCGCGCAGGAGCTCGATCGCACGTGGTGGGCAGGCTGGGGCGACGCAACGCTCACCTCGCTGATCGACGAAGCATTGGCGGCGAATCACGACATACGAATCGCCTTGCAGCGCGTTGCGCAGGCGCGCGCCGGCCGGGACGCCCAGGCGTCGCGCCTGTGGCCCACGCTCGCGCTCCAGGCATCGGGCTCGCGCAGCGACAGCGGCCTGCCCGAGCCGGTCAAGCAGCAGGGCCAGCCGGATACGCGCGCGCTTCGCGCCGGCATCGATGTGTCGTGGGAGATCGACCTCGCAGGCGGCGTGCGGGCCGCGCGCGACGCGGCGCAAGCCGACGCGGCGGCTGCGGCTGCCGGCGTGGATGGCGCGAGATTGCTGGTGGCCAGCGAAGTGGCGCGACAGTACTTCGTGCTGCGCGGTGCGCAGGAGCAGTTGCGCATCGTGCAGGCCTTGGCCGATGCGCAGCGCGAGACAGCGGCCCACGTTGCCAGCCGCCGGCGCGAAGGCCAGGCCAGCGCATTCGACCTGGATCGCGCGCGCGCCGAAGCCGACGCATTCGATGCGCAGGTGCCGCCATTGCGCACGCTCGTGGGCGTTTCGCAAACGCATCTGGCTGTGCTGCTGGGGCGCAATCCGTCGACACGCGTCGTCGACGACAGCACCGCTTTCGTCTGGCCCGCGACGCGGGAGATCGCCACCGGCCAGCCGAGCGACCTGCTCAGGCGCCGTCCCGATTTGATTGCCGCCGAATCGCGTTTCGCCGCCGAGACATTGCGCGGCGCGGAAGCTCGCGCGCAGTGGTGGCCCAAGCTGTTCCTGAGCGCGCTGGTCGGCAGCGAGGACTTGCGCCTGAATGCGCTGAACCTCGCGCCGGTTCATTTCTCGAACGTGGCATTGGCATTTGCCGCGCCCATCTTCAACGCAGGTCGCATCGACGCCGGCATTCACGCACAGTCCGCACGAACCGATGAAGCGCTGCTCGCGTGGCAGAAGACTGTGCTCGTCGCGGTGCAGGAGGTCGAGGACAGCCTGCTCGTGCGCAGCGAACAGGCCGCGCGCACTGCCGCATTGGCCCGCACCGCCGATCACCGCAACCACTCGCTGCAGCGCGCGCAGTCGCTGCAGCGCGAAGGCCAGGTCGATCTGCTCGTGCTGCTCGATGTGCAGCGATCCGTGCTGGCCAGCGAGCTCGCGCTGTCCGACGCGCGCATGCAGCAGGCCCTGGCGGACGTGCAGCTCTACAAGGCGCTGGGCGGGGGATTCGCGTCTGCCGCGGCTGCCACTTCCACCGCTTCCACCGCTTCCATCCAGAGGACTTCTCCGTGAATCGCACTTCTCATCTCGTGCGCGTTGCCGCAATCGCCGGCGCTTGCGCCCTGCTGGCCGCGTGCAGCCGGCCTCCTGCATCCGTCGCGATCGTCCGGCCCGTCTTCGTGACGACGGTGGCACAAGCGTCGGCTGCGCAAACACGCTCGTTCACCGCTGTCGTCCATGCGCGCGTCGAAACCGACCTGGGCTTTCGCACCGGCGGCAAGGTCGTCGACCGGCTCGTCGAAGTCGGCGACTCCGTCAAGGCCGGCCAGGTGCTCGCGCGGCTGGACCCTGCCGATTACCAACTCGCCGTGAATGCCGCCGCCGACCAGGTGCAGGCCGCATCGGTTGATGCGCAACAGGCCGCGTCCGACGAAGCGCGCTTTCGCAGGCTGCTGGCCGACGGCTCGGTGGGTGCGGCCGATCACGAACGCCAGAAGGCGCGGGCCGACGCCGCAGCGGCGCGTCTCGACCAGGCACGCCGCCAGCTCGAATTGGCGCGCAACCGCGAAGGCTATTCATCACTCTCGGCGCCCTATGCCGGCGTGGTCACGGCGATTCACTTCGAGCGCGGGCAAGTCGTCGCGGAAGGACAGAGCGTTCTGTCGCTGGCGCGCGAGGGCGAGCGCGAGATCGTCGCCGACCTGCCCGAGGAGTGGGTCGGCCGTGCGCGCACGCTCACCGCTTCGGCCACGCCGTGGCAGGAATCGAAGGCCCCGCTGCCGCTGATGCTGCGCGAACTGTCGCCGCTAGCCAGCGCGCAGGGGCGCACCTTCCGCGCGCGCTACGCCGCCACCGCGCAATCGCGCGAGCAAGTCGCGGCGCTGCCGCTGGGCAGCACGATGCAATTGAACTTGTCGGCACCCGCGGCCGGTCCCGCGGTCGCGGTGCTGCCGGTGACCGCAATCGTGAAAGCCAGCGGATCGGCGGGAGTGTGGGCGCTCAACGCGAAGGGCTCCGGCGTGGTGTTCACGCCCGTGCAAGTCGTCGCAGTGGACGACGCATCCGTGCAGGTCACCGGCCTTGCGGCCGGCGCTCGCGTCGTCAGCGTTGGTGCACAAAAGCTCGATGCGGGAATCGCGGTGCGCGCGATCGAGCGAGCGGCCGACACAGCACCCACCATCATCGGAAAGACCAGCCCGTGAAGCGCTTCAATCTTTCCGAATGGGCCGTCACGCACCGGCCGATGGTGCTGTTTCTCATCATCGCGACGCTCATCGTCGGCGCGTTGTCGTTCAGCCGGCTGGGCCGCCTGGAGGACCCGAACTTCGACGTTCCGACGATGACGGCCGTCGTCGTGTGGCCGGGCGCCACCGCGCAGGAAGTGCAGGACCAGGTGCTCAACCGCATCGAGCGCAAGCTGCAGGAGCTGGATCATTTCGACTATGTGCGCAGCTTCGCGCGCCAGGGCTACGGCGGCATCACGCTGTGGATGAAAGGCGGCAGCACCAAGGCGGAACTCGATGACGCCTGGTACCAGGTGCGCAAGAAGATCGGCGACGTGCGCCAGGAGTTTCCCGAGGGCGTACGCGGCCCCTTCTTCAACGACGAATACAACGACCGCTACAGCGTGCTGTATGCCGTGAGCGCGCCCGACCTGGCTATGGCCGAGCTGGTCGACGTCGCGGAAGACGTGAAGCGGCAACTGCAGGAGGTTCCCGGCGCGCAGAAGGTGGACGTGCTGGGCAAACAGGCCGAGCGCGTGTTCGTCGAGATCTCCACGAAACGTCTGGCTGCGATGGGCATCGCACCGACGGCGGTGTTCGAAGCTCTTTCGCGCCAGAACCTCGTCGCGCCCGCCGGTTCGGTGGATGCGACACACGATCGCGTGCAGGTGCGTGTGGACGGCAAGCTGCGCAATGCGAGTGACGTCGCGAACGTCACGATCGAGGCCGGCGGACGGTTGCTGCGACTGGGCGACATCGCAAGCGTGCGCAGCGGCTACGAGGACCCGCCCAGCTTCACCATCCGGCACAACGGCATGCCGGTGCTGGCCATCGGCGCAACGATGCAGCCCAATGGCAACGTGCTGGACTTCGGCCGCGCGCTCGACGAGAAGATGGCGCGCATCCGACAGGACCTGCCTGCGGGCGTGCAGATCCAGCAGTACGCCGACCAGCCACGCGTGGTCGCTGCATCGGTGTGGGAGTTCGAGCGATCGTTCCTCGAAGCGCTGGCCATCGTGCTGGCCGTGTCGTTCTTCTTCCTCGGATGGCGCACCGGCATCGTGGTGGCCGCTTCCGTGCCGCTGGTGCTCGGGCTCGTGGCGGCGGTGATGTACGCGGCAGGCTGGAACCTGGACCGCATCTCGCTGGGCGCGCTCATCATCGCGCTCGGCTTGCTCGTGGACGACGCGATCATCGCCGTCGAGATGATGGTGGTGAAGTTGGAGGAAGGCTGGGACCGCATGCGCGCGGCCACTTTCGCGTACACCTCCACGGCGTTTCCGATGCTGACCGGCACGCTCGTCACCGCCGCAGGCTTCATGCCGGTGGGCTTCGCGAAATCGATCGCGGGCCAGTATGCGGGCGGGATCTTCTGGGTGGTCGGCGTGGCGCTCATCCTGTCGTGGATCGTCGCCGTGGTGTTCACGCCTTATCTCGGCGTGGTGCTGCTCCCAAAGAACCTCGCTGCGGGCCAGCACCACGATCCGTACGACCGGCCCGTCTATCACCGGCTGCGGGCAGTGATCGACTGGGCGGTGCAGCACCGCTTTGCAGTCCTGGGTGTCACCGTGCTGGTCTTCGCGCTCGCAGGCGCGGGCATGCTGAAGGTGCAACAGCAGTTCTTCCCCATCGCGGAGCGCCCGGAGTTACTCGTGGAGCTGCGCATGCGCGAAGGCGCTTCGTTCGCGGCCACCGAACGGCAAGTGAAGCTGCTCGAAACGAAGTTGGCGAAGGACCCGGACATCGAGTTCTTCACCGCCTACACGGGTGCGGGCACGCCGCGCTTTTACCTGTCGATCCAGCCCGAGTTGCCCAACCCCGGATTTGCGCAGTTCGTCTTGAAGACCGCCGGCGCCGAGCAGCGCGAACGCGTGCGCGCGCGCCTCATGGACTTGTTCGCCAAGGACGAGTTCATGCCCGATGTGAACGCCCGCGTGCTGCGCCTGGAGTTCGGCCCGCCGGTGGGCTTTCCGGTGCAGTTCCGCGTGATCGGCCCCGACAAGGCGCAGGTGCGCGAGATCGCCTACCGCGTGCGCGACGCCGTGCGCCAAAGCCCGCTGGTGCGTGACACGCAACTGGACTGGAACGAGCAAGTGCGATCGATGCACGTCCATGTCGACCAGGACAAGGCGCGCCTGCTCGGCCTATCCACTGCCGACGTGCAAGGCCTCGTGCAGACCGCCCTCGATGGCGCGCCCGTCACGCAGATTCGCCGTGGCGAGGAGCTCGTCGATGTCGTCGTGCGCGCCACACCCGCGGAACGCCGCAGCATCGGCCACATCGGTGACCTGCAGGTGTTCACACGCAGCGGGGTCACCGTGCCGCTGTCGCAGATCGCGCGCATCGAACCGGCCTTCGAAGAGCCTGTGCTTTGGCGGCGCAACCGGCATATGACGCTCACTGTGCGCAGCGACGTTCTCGACGGCGTGCAAGGCCCGTATGCGACCGCGCAGATCCGCCCGTCGCTCCAGCCGATCATCGACAGCCTGCCGCCCGGCTACAGCATCGAGGAAGGCGGCGCCATCGAAGAGAGCGACAAGGCCAACCATGCGTTGTTCGCGGTATTCCCCGCGATGTTCGCAGTGATGCTCACGCTGCTGATGATCCAGCTGCAAAGTTTCTCGCGCCTGGCCATGGTGTTCATGACGGCGCCGCTCGCGCTGATCGGCGTCGTCCCGGCGCTGCTGATTTTCAACGCGCCGTTCGGCTTCGTGGCGCTGCTCGGCGTGATCGCGCTGGGCGGGATGATCATGCGCAACTCGATCATCCTTGTCGACCAGATCGATCAGGACATCGCGCGCGGGAGCGCCCCCTGGGCCGCGATCGTCGATGCCACGGTGAGGCGGTCGCGGCCCGTCGTGCTGACGGCCGCCGCCGCCGTGCTGGCCATGATTCCGCTCACGCGCAGCGTGTTCTGGGGACCGATGGCGATCTCAATCATGGGCGGCCTCGTCGTGGCGACGGCGCTCACGCTCGTCTTCGTGCCGGCCTTGTATGCCGCGTGGTTCCGCATCCGGCGTGACAGCGTGTCGCGTCCATCCGACAGGCAGGCCAACAAGCAGCTCCTCGGGTGATCGCGGAGCCTACGCGCCGTAGGCCGCCATGAAGACCCGTACGGCCTCGCGCAGAAGAGCCCTGTTTTCCCGGGCATCCGGCCTCTCGAGCATCAGCAGTCCGCGGAAGTGCCCGGAGCCCAGAAACATCGACAGGAACAGGTCCGCTGCCAAAAGCGGGTTGCGCACCTTCAGCGTTCCCTGCGAGTGGGCTCGGCGCAGGTATGCAGCCAGCTCGCCGTTGAAACGCTCGGGGCCGTCCTTGTAGAACGCACGGCAGACTTTCGGTTGCGCCCCCGCGACGCCGTAGACGGAGCGCAACGTCCCCAGCGCGTCGTCCCCACGCGTCAATGCGAGAAACCGGGCCCCGATCGCCAGCAGCGCCTTCTCCGGCTGGTCCGGGTCCAGCGTCTCGATACCCGGGACGCCGGTCACCGTCGTCGCCGTCCTGTCGTGCACGACCGCCTGGAACAGCCCCTCCTTGGAGCCGAAGTTGCTGTACACGGTCATCTTGGACACACCGGCGTCCGCGGCGATGGCATCCACGCTGGCACGCTCCAGGCCATGCTCGTTGAAGTGCATTTGGGCCGCTTCCAGGATGCGCCGCACACGCTCGGGATCGCGTGGCCGGCCGCGTTGGGGCTTGGGAGCGGGAGCTGGGGAACGGGCCATGGGCAGAATTAGTGGACTTGACAGTTCACTATAGCTCACGCACATTATTGGACTTATTGGTCCACTAATTAACGACCCCTCCATCGACCACTCGGAGCCCATCACCATGGATGACGTCATCATCATCGGCGGCAGCTTTGCCGGCCTCGCCGCCGCACTGCAGCTCGGCCGTGCCCGCCGCAAGGTCACCGTTCTCGATACCGGCCTGCCGCGCAATCGCTTCGCGGGCCACTCGCATGGCCTGCTCGGCCACGATCACAAGCCGCCGCTGGACATCTTGGCGCAGGCGCGGCAGCAGCTGGCGCGTTATCCCGCGATCAGGCTGGTCAGTGCCCGGGCCGACAGCATCTCCGGCGCCATCGACGATTTCTCCGTCGTCACCGGCAATGGCGAAAGCCTTGGGGCGCGCCGCCTGATCCTGAGCTATGGCGTGGCCGACCAGATGCCTCAAGTTCCGGGCTTTGCCGAAAGCTGGGGCACGTCCGTCGTGCCGTGCCCCTATTGCGACGGCTTTGAAGCCGCCGGCAAGCATTGGGGCCTCGTCTGGTCCGGCCCGCAGTCGCACAATCAGGCCAGGCTGTTCCACGATTGGACCGACAAGTTGACCGTGTTCGCCGATGGTCACGAGATCGCGCCCGATACCCGGGCCGACCTCGCGCGGCGCAACATCCCTGTCGCCCTTGGCCGGATCATCGAGATCGCCCATCACAAGGGCCGTATCGCCACCGTCAATCTCGATTCCGGCCGCAATGTCGCGGTCGACATCCTGTTCGCCAATCCGCGCAACAAGCCGTCCGCGAGCCTGCATGA
>DATJJL010000088.1:0-3669 GCA_035492155.1 Ramlibacter sp.
GTCCGAAGGGTGTGTTCTGCGAAAGCACGAACAGCTGCATGCCGATGACCGCGGCGGCGAGTGCGAGCTTCCTGCCCGCCGTGAACGGGAGCGCTCGAAGCAATCCGACGCACAAGGGGCCGAGCAGCACCAGCCATGCAACGAAGTAACGGCCGTTACCCGTGGTGATGAACCACGGCACCATCGAAACGAGCAGCAGCACCGTGAGCCACACGACCGGCGCGTTCACTGGCGTGGTCGAGCTTGCACGCCTGCGCCACAACCACAATGCGCCCAGCGCAAGTGCGAGCAGCAGCACGATCGCGAGCCGCACGTCCGGCGCCACGGTCTCGACATACACATTGGCCTCGGGCGCGGCCATGTCGAATGGCCGCATCAAAAGATCGAGCCAGGTGTCGGGCAGGAAGCGGTTCATCGCTGCCACCCCAGCGCGGAGCGCAAGTGATCGAACGCGCCGTCCGCAAACGGGTAGATCGGGTTGCCCGTGTGAACCCACAGCTGCCAGCCCCAATAACCGTAGGTCAGCACGAAGCCTGCAATCGTCAACACACCGGCAAGCATCACGCGCTGCACGCGTTGCGCGATGGTGCCGCGTGCCATCGCCCACGCGAGCGGCATCACGAGAACGAGCGGGCCGTTGCTCAATTTGAATCCGACAGCAATGCCTGCGCAGAATCCGGAGAGCGCAATCCAGAAGAGCACGCGTCGCGGCTCGTCTTGCGGAATGCCCGCCGCGAGAAACGCCAACGCGATGGCCCACAGCAGGGGGATCGCTGCAGCCATGTCGTTCGACGTGGAGTCGAGCAGGGAAAGCGTCAGCGCGCCGACGAAGGCGATGACCACGCCGAGCAATCGGAAGGCGACGTCCGCCCAGTTGTCGCCGGGGCAGCACGCTCGCGCAACGATCCACGCAGGCGGTACAGCGAGCGACTGCATCAGCGCGAGGACAACGCCGGCGGCCACGCCGGAAGCACCCGCCATCGCGAGCTTGTAGACCGGCCAGTAAAGAAACGGGTACTGGTAGGCCTGGTAGAACGCCGCCGCGAAATCGCGATCGAATCGCGGGTGTTCGATGATCCATCCGAGATAGATGTGGTGGTTGATCGCGTCCCAGCTGAGGCCGATGCCACCCAGCGCGATCGGCACGGCCGCGAATGCCGCTGCACCCAGCATCCAGACGATCCACGGCTCTGCACGCAGCAGCACCGCGGGCAGGCTCCTTTGCAACATCATGCGACTGCCCTGCTCCTGGTGCCGTGCGCGCCCGCCCATGCGGACTGCAACGCGCCTGCGAAGAGGACGCCCGCGGCCGCCTGCGTGCCGAGCACCATCAGCGTGACCGCCGGAATCGCGCTGCGCATCGCGACGCGTGGATCGAGAGGGCCGAAGCCGCTCGCGCGCCATTGGTTCACGAGCCACACCGACCACGCGAATCCGGCGATCAAGAGCACGGCCGACAAGAGCAGGCCCGCCTCAAGCGACGCGAAGCGCTCGGCGTATCGCAGCCACTTGGGTTTGGGCACGATGCCCGCGAGGACGCCGACCCACTTGGTCAGCACCGCGAGCTGAATCAACTGCGCGCCGAGCACCGTTGCGCCGGCCATGTACAGCAGCGAGTGGATGTCCAGGCCCAGCGCCGCGAAATGTACGGCGCCGTGCTGCAACAGCGCAAAGCCTGCGAGCCCGACTGCCAGCAGTGCGAGGCCGGGGTACAGGAACAGCCAGCGCGGGCAGAACAACAGCAGAACGCGCAGATGACGCCAGCCATCGCGCCAGGTGCGAAGGTGCGGAGGGCGGTCGCGTCCGTCGGGACGCAGCACCGTCGGCACTTCGTCGATGCGCCAGTGGGCCAGGGCCGCCTTGGCGACCATCTCGCTGGCGAATTCCATGCCGCCCGTGACGAGGTGAAGCTCCTGCACGGCTTCGCGCGAGAAGCCGCGCAGACCGCAATGGAAGTCGCCGATCGACGTGCGAAAGTAAAGGCGTCCGAGGAAGCTCAGGACGGGGTTGCCCAGGTAGCGATGCAGATGCGGCAAGGCGCCGGGCTCGATGCCGCCGCGAAAGCGATTGCCCATCACGAGCTGCGCGCCGTCACGCAGGTGCTCCACGAATCCGCCGAGGTTGGAGAAGTCGTAGCTGCCATCGGCATCGCCCATGATGACGAAGCGCCCACGCGCAGCCTCGATGCCGGCCAGCAGCGCAGCGCCGTAGCCGCGTTGCGGAACTTCGACGATGCGCGCGCCCGCGGCCGTGGCGATCTCGCGCGAGCCATCGCCCGAGCCGTTGTCCGCGACGAGCACCTCGCCATCGATGCCTTCGCGCGCGAGGAAATCCCTGGCGATCTCGACGCAGCGGCCGACGGTCTTCGCCTCATCGAGGCACGGCATCAGGATGGTCAATTCCACGTTTCGAGTGTACGGGCTCACGGTGCACGCTCCCATGGCAAGCCCGAGCGGCCGCGAACGCGCGGGCATTCCATGTGGAACGTGCCCGCGAGCAGTTGCGCCGCGGCGCCGATGCGTTCGACATTGAGCTCGCGCAGGTACTTGTAGTAAACGCCGCCGTCGTTCATCGCATACAGCCACATGTCGGACGAAAAATAGTGACGCACCGTCGCGTCTGCGACCTGCGTGGTCGTTCCGCCGCCCGGCGGGAACAAGCGTGGGCACGCGTTTTCGATGCGCGTGAATACGGCCACTGCCTCGGGAGAAAAATGCTTTTGCGGAACTTCGACGGGATACACCAGCGGGCACAGCCAGAAGCCGTTTTCCTCGACAGGGTCGGAGGACTTGCGGCTACGAAGGTCGAAGTCGAAGCTGGTTCGCGCGCGCGATGGCATCAAGCGGCATTTCGTTCCGGAAGCGCGGGCCATGCCAAACGCGCCGAGACGGTCGTCGATCGTCGATTTCAAGGGCGCTGCCGGTTGCAGGTCGGGCGTGACCAGTCCCGGCGAAGTGGGAAACAACAGGAAGATCGATCGTGACGATTGAAGCAGCTGCTTCGCGCGGCGCGTCTCGACGGAACGCGCAGCATCGTGTGGCAGGGACGAGAGATTGATCCAGTGCGAAGCGGGATCGAACTGCGGGTAGACAAGCGAGTACGAGATTTCCGTGATCGTCACGAAGGTAGCGGGCGTGGATGCCACGTCGCGCGGGATCTCCGCGTCGTAGTAAGGCGCGCCGCGCCACTGCGTGAGCGACCAGTTGCCCCATGGTCCGGCGTCGAACACGACGAATACCTGAAGCGCGAGCACGCCTGCGATGCCGGCAGCGCGAGCGGACCTGGCTGCAGGCAAGTGCCAGATCAACGCGGCGCACAAGGGTCCGATCACGAGCAGGAAGGGAACGTAGTAGCGTCCGTTGCCGCTCGTGGGCAGCCACATCGCGAAGCTTGCCGCAACCAGTGCGAGCAGCATGGCAACAGTGCGCGGCAACGTGCCGAGCCGCTTGCGAGCAACGAGCCAAGCCAGCGCAAGCAGGAATGCGACGAGAAACCGGAGATCCGGTGCGATTATTTCCGTGTAGATGTGGCTCGCCGGAAACGCCATCGCGATCGGCCGCCACAGCGCGTCCCACCACGTGTCCGGAATGAAACGGTTCATGGCTGCGGGGCCAGGCCCATGAACGGGTAGAAAGGGTTGCCGAAGTGAACCCAGAGCTGCCAGCCCCA
>DATJJL010000089.1:0-6332 GCA_035492155.1 Ramlibacter sp.
TTGATCGCAACCTTCTCCGCCTCCTCGCGCAGGCGAGCGAAGAGATCGCGCTCGGTCGACAGCGACAGCTTCACGCGCCACGTCCACGCGACGCATTTGCGGATCAGATCGTCGGCAGGGCGATTCTGGTGCGACCACTTCTGGTGCAGCGCGATCTTGCCCTCGGCGATGGACGGCTTGCCCGGCTCGGGCTCCACGGGCAGCGTGAGCTTCGCGTCGAGAACCTCGAGCTGCCGCCCGCGAAACACCGCCAGCGCACGATGCGAAGGCGCCCGCCCGATCGGCTCGTCGTAATCGAAGTAGTCGCGAAACTTTGCGACGTCCGGATTGTTTTCGTCCTTACCCGTGGCAAGCTTGGAGCGCAGCAGCCCTTCGGCCCACAGCCATTCGCGCATCTGCTGCACGAGAGCCGGGTCTTCGGCCCACCGTTCGGAGAGGATGTCGCGCACGCCGTCGAGTACAGCGGGCACGGTGGTGAAGTCTTCGCCGCCCTCGCCCTTTTCGCTCTTCACGAAGGGCTGCGCTTCGATGGCGGGATCGAGCGTCGGGTCCGCGAAGAGTTTGTCGGCCAGCGGCTCGATGCCCGCTTCGCGCGCGATCTGGCCCTTGGTACGGCGCTTCGGCTTGTAGGGCAGGTACAAGTCTTCGAGCTCCTGCTTCGTCGGCGCGGCCTCGATGGCTGCGCGCAGGTCGGGCGTGAGCTTGCCCTGCTCTTCGATGCTCTTCAAGACAGCTTCGCGCCTGTCCTCGAGTTCGCGCAGGTACGAAAGGCGCGTTTCCAGTTCGCGCAATTGCGCATCGTCCAGGCCGCCTGTCGCTTCTTTTCGATAGCGTGCGACGAAAGGCACTGTCGCCCCGCCGTCGAAAAGGTCCACGGCCGCGCGAACCTGTTCTTCGCGCACTTGCAATTCGGCAGCGATCTGCCGCGTGATTTTCTGCATGTCGTATTCAGTTACTGCCGGGGCATGCCGCCCCGGAGAGGCGCGAGTTTGCCACAGCTGCCCACAGCGTAAATCGGCCCTCGACTACAGCCGCGTGCCCCTCTGCCGCCAACAATCGCGCAAGTACCGCCAACAAGGAGGCATCGATGCGTGGACGTATCGTTTTCATCGTGCTTGCCGCGCTCATCGTCGCAGCGCTGGCCGCACTCAACTGGCCCGAATTCAACCGTGCCGAGCCGCTGAGCTTCGGCGTCGTCACCGCGACCGTACCGCTGGGCATGGTCATGCTGACTATCGTCGCGATCGTGCTCGCGGTGTTCCTCGTCAGCAGCGCGATCCAGGAATCGCGCTACCTGCTGGAGCATCGCCGCCATTCGCGCGCGTTGCAGGCACAGCGCGAGCTGGCCGAGCGCGCCGAGGCTTCGCGCTTCACCGACTTGCGCGAGCAGCTCGATACTCATCAGCGCGAAGGACGCCATCGCGACCAGATGGTGGCCACCGAAGTCGAACGGCGCCTTGTCACCAGTCATAACGAGCTGCGCGAACACTTCGATCGAATGTTCAACGCGATGCTCTCGCGGCTGTCGGACATCGAGTCGCGGCTGTCGGGCAGCGTGCGCGACGCGCGGGTCGATCCGGTCGCCGCCAATCCGCGCGACCGCGTCCCTCTTTGAGACACGCGTTGTAAGAAGCGCTACATTGGCGCGACTCACGGGCGATATATCGCCGTCAGGAGTCCGCCATGCGCATCGTTATCGCTTCCGCTTGTGCCGCTTTCAGCGCGGCTGCCATCGCTTCGCCCGGCGCCATGTGCCAGGCAAAGTCTGCCGCCACGTTGACGCCCGTCGTCGAGCTCTACACATCCGAAGGCTGCAGCTCCTGCCCGCCGGCGGACCAGTGGCTCTCCACGCTGAAGGAAGATGCATCCAAGGGACGTGTCGTCGCGCAGGCGTTTCACGTCGGCTACTGGGATTACATCGGCTGGGTCGACCGCTTCGCGAACCCGGCGTATACGCAGCGCCAGAAACAGGTGGCGGCATGGAACCACGACTCCACGATCTACACACCGCAGGTGCTTCGCAACGGCATGGATTGGGAAAGCCGCAAGGTGATCGGCTCTGCCGAGCCCGCACGTGCAATGATCGAACTGCAGCGCACTGACGGCGATGCCTTCACGGCGAAGGTGACGCCCGCCGATGGCGTCGGCAACTGGGGCGCGTACTGGACGGTGACCGAGAACGGCCACGCAAGCAAAGTGAAGGCCGGCGAGAACTCCGGCGAGTTTCTCAAACACGATTTCGTCGTGCGGCAGTACGTGCCTGCAGGCGACTATCGCGGCGCATCGACATTGACGTTGCGCGCGATCGCCTCTCAGCCCGATCATCCGCGGCAGGTGAACCTCATCGTGTTCGATCCAAAGAACGGCCACACGTTGCAGGCATTGAGTCTGGGCTGCTGAGACTACACTCGCGCGCATGAGCTTCCTGCGCACTGTCGTGCGCCGTGTCTTCGTCGCGATAGTTGCCCTGGTCCTGCTGTTCGAGGAATGGGGCTGGGAGCCGCTCGCGGCGCTCGTCGCGCGGCTAGCGAAGCTGCCCCTATTCGCTTGGCTCGAAAAACAGATCCGCATCCTTCCGCCCTACGCTGCCCTCGGTGCGTTCTTCGTGCCGGCGTTGCTTCTGGTGCCGGTGAAGATCGCTGCGCTCTTCTTCATTGCGCATGGGCACGGCTGGCTGGGTCTTGGCGTGCTGCTTGCCGCGAAGATCGTCGGCACCGCGCTTGTCGCGCGCCTCTTCGCGCTGACGCAGGCAACGCTGATGCAGCTCGCGTGGTTTGCGCACTGGTATCCGCGCTGGAAGGCGTGGAAGGACCGGATCATGGAGGAAGTCCGCGCAAGCCCGGTCTGGCAAGCCGCACGGCGAATCAGGGCCGGCATTGCCGAGCAGTGGGCGCAGTTGATACGTGGATCGCGCTAATCGAAAAGCCCGGGCTGCGGCCCAAGCTGCGCCCGCTCGATCTCCAGCATCTTGAGCTTCGTGTCCACGCCGCCGGTGGCCGAAAAGCCGGTGCCGCTGTTGCCCGCGCCCAGCACGCGATGGCAAGGCACGATGGGCGCGAAAGGGTTGTGTCCCAGCGCCTGCCCCACGGCGCGGGCGACCGAAACATCGCCGAGCTGCTTCGCGATGTCGCCATACGTCAGCGTGCGGCCGGGCGGAATGGCGCGCGCGATGGCGTAGACGCGCCGATTGAAATCGGGCTGGCCGTGCATGTCGAGCGGGACGTCGGCGAGATCGTCCTTCTTGCCTTCGAGCAATGCTTGCACGCGTTCGATGACCACTTGCGCCCAACAAGGCGGCGAAGACTCGTTCCAATCGGGATGGCGCTGCTTCATGCGCCGCAATGTGCCTTCGCGATTTCCCTCGGGCAATTGGCAGCTCGCAATGGTGCCGCCCGTCCACGCGATGCCGCAGGGGCCGATCGCGGTGTCGAAAATGCAATAGCCGGTGTCGGCCACTGCGTTCATGCGGCGCCCTCGGCCTTTCGCAACACGTAGCCGATGCGCGGGAAGTGCACGTGCACGACGCCAGTGCGAGCGTCTTCGCGCTCCAGCGTGTAATGCGTGCGCGTGGCCGCAAGAAGCACGCCTTCGGTCGATTCCGTGCCGAAGGTTTCGGGCGTGATCGTCACGCGTGCGCCAAGAGGAATGCCGTGGTCGTCCTGGAAGGCGCTGTCCACGAGCAGCTTTTCCGCGACGGGCGCGGGCTCGGCAAGGTTCGCGACCTTGATCGCGTCGGCCGCGTCGAGTTTTTCCATCACGCCGTGGCCGACCGCCTCGATGCGGTCCATCCATTCGGCCACAGCCGGGGTGGCGTTGAGGATGTCGGCAAGCGGCGGCACCTGCGTGCGCGTGTACCAGAGCCCGTGGTAGCTCGCAAAATCGGCGATGCAGGGATCGAGGCCGAAGAGATAGTCGTGTTCCTCGACCATGTGCGCGATCCGGCGCAGGTACGAACGCAGTGCAGACGTTGCATCGCCGGGCCGCAGCCTCACCAGGTTCGACGACATCAGCTTTCGATCTTCGCGAAAAGCGTCGAGCGCAGCGGGCGGTGCCTTCCCGAAAACATGTTGCGATCCCTTGGGCTGGAGGTTGTAGCCCATCGCTGCCCAGAAAAGAGTCGAGTCGGCCCATTGCGCGAAGACGCGCGCCACGCCCTTGAGATGCGGCGGATAGAGCGCGGGCTCCGGTTGCACATGCTCGAGCACGTCGCAGATGAGCGCCGTGTCGCAGTAGATGTCGGCACCGACCTGCAGGAACGGAGTGCGCCGGTAGCCGCCCGTCAGCGCGACCACATCCGGCTTGGGCATGATCGCGGGCACGATCACCGAATGCCACACGAGCTTCTTGTAGCCCATCACCAGGCGGATCTTTTCGGAAAACGGCGAGCGCTCGTAATGGTGCAGGATCAGTTGAGGAGCCATGGACGTCCTTTTTGCGCGGTTCAGCGAGGCAGCGCACGCGCGATGATCGCATCGAAATCGGCTCCTGCGGAAAGCGTTCCGAAGGCCTGGCCCCAGTTGCCGCCGAGCCTCGATTCGCAGAACGCCGCGACCACCGCCGGCGGCGCCGTCCGGCACAGCAGCGCGGACTGCACCGCGAGAGCCACATCCTGCGCGAGCCGACGCGCTTCGATCTCGTTGGACATTTCCTCGATGCGCGTGGGGAGCGAGGCGACGAGGCGATCGACCGCCGCATGCGCGCCCTTCGCGGGCGCAAGCTCGTGCATCAGGGATGCGGCGGCGTCACCCTTGCGCAGCGCACGCAACAGGTCCAGCGCCATGATGTTGCCCGCGCCTTCCCAGATCGAATTGACCGGCATCTCGCGGTAGATGCGCGCCATCACGCCTTCGCCGCCTTCTTCGACATAGCCGTTGCCGCCCAGGCATTCCATTGCCTCCTGCGCGAACTGGCTGCCGCGCTTGCAGACCCAGAACTTCGCAACCGGCGTAAGCAGGCGGGCCATGGCGGCTTCATGCGGATCGCTGCGGTTGTCGAAAGCGCGCGCGAGGCGGATCGCGAGTGCCGTCGATGCTTCGGATTCGAGCGCGAGATCGGCCAGCACATTGCGCATCAAGGGCTGGTCGATCAAAGGCTTGCCGAACGCATTGCGCTGGCGCGTGTGATCGAGCGCGATCGCGAGCGCGTGCCTCATGAGCCCGCTCGTGCCCAGCGCGCAATCGAGCCTCGTCATCGTGCCCATCTCGAGGATCTGCGGCACACCGCGGCCTTCGTCGCCGACGAGCCATGCAGTCGCATCGTCGAATTCGACTTCGGAACTCGCGTTGGCCTTGTTGCCCAACTTGTCCTTCAGGCGCTGGATGCGGATTGCATTGACCGATCCGTCAGGCAACACGCGCGGCAGGAAAAAGCACGACAGGCCCTGCGGCGATTGCGCGAGCACGAGGAAGGCGTCGCACATCGGCGCCGACATGAACCACTTGTGCCCGGTGATACGAAAGCGCCGGCCCCAGTCGTCATTGCCGTCGGGCACGGCTTCGCTCGTGTTGGCGCGCACGTCCGAGCCGCCCTGCTTTTCCGTCATGCCCATGCCCATCGTCACGCCGGGCTTGTCGCGCCAGAGTTTCAGCGCCGGGTCGTAGCTGCGGCTGGTGAGCTTCGGCGCCCAGTCCTTGTAGATCGCCGGATTCGCGCGTAGTGCAGGCGTGACCGCATAGGTCATCGAGATCGGGCAAAGGGTCGAAGGCTCGAGCTCGGTGAAGAGCATGAAGCCTGCTGCGCGACGTACGTGGGGAGACGGCGCGCCTTCAGCCCAGGGCGAGCCATGCAGGCCCGCGCCGACCGCAGCGCTCATCAGCACGTGATAACTCGGATGGAACTCGACCTCGTCGGCGCGATGGCCGAACCGGTCGTGCGAATGCAGCTGCGGCGTGAAGACGTTTGCCAGCCGCGCGTGGTTCTGCATCGCGCGCGTGCCGAGCTCGGCGCCGAGTTTTTCGAACTGCGAAGTGTCCAGATCGGGCGCGTTGAACTTCAGCGCGTCCTGCAGCGCACGATTGCCGGAGAACAGGTTGTAGTCGACCAGCGGCTCGGGCTGGTTGAAAACGTCGTGCGTCTTGTGCATGCGAAAGCTAGATCAATTTCACGAGCTGCTTTCCGAAGTTCCTGCCCTTCAGCAGGCCGAGGAAAGCTTCCGGTGCCGATTCGATGCCCTGCGCGACCGATTCGCGCGGACGGAACTTGCCGCTGCCCACGAGCTGCCCGAGCTCGCCCAGCGCTTGCGGCCACACGTCCATGTGCTCGCTCACGATGAAGCCTTCGAGCCGCATGCGGTTGGTGAGCAGCAGTTGCGGATACGACATCGGCACCGGCTT
>DATJJL010000090.1:0-2520 GCA_035492155.1 Ramlibacter sp.
GTCTGACAGTGCGTGCGCAGCATCAGGCTTTTGGGGTTCTTCGCGCCGAAGCCCTGCATGATGCGGCACCACAGAAGACGCGCGGCGCGCATCTTCGCGATCTCGAGATAGAAGTTCATCCCGATCGCCCAGAAGAACGACAGGCGGCCCGCGAATTCATCGACGTCGAGGCCCTTGGCCATCGCGGTCTTCACGTACTCCTTGCCATCCGCCAGCGTGAAGGCGAGCTCCAGCGCCTGGTTCGCGCCCGCCTCCTGCATGTGATAGCCGGAGATCGAGATCGAGTTGAACTTCGGCATGTTGCGCGCCGTGTACTCGATGATGTCGCCCACGATGCGCATGCTGGGCTGCGGCGGGTAGATGTACGTGTTGCGGACCATGAACTCCTTCAGGATGTCGTTCTGGATGGTCCCCGAGAGCTTGTCCTGCGACACGCCCTGCTCCTCCGCCGCCACCACGTAGCCCGCGAGCACGGGCAGCACGGCGCCGTTCATCGTCATGGACACGCTCACCTTGTCGAGCGGAATGCCGTCGAAGAGCACCTTCATGTCCTCGACGGAATCGATCGCCACGCCCGCCTTGCCGACGTCGCCCGTCACGCGCGGATGGTCGCTGTCGTAGCCGCGGTGCGTCGCCAAGTCGAAAGCCACGGACACGCCTTGGCCGCCCGCAGCGAGGCCCTTGCGATAAAACGCATTCGACTCTTCCGCCGTCGAAAAGCCCGCGTACTGGCGGATGGTCCACGGGCGCGCTGCATACATCGTGGCCTGCGGGCCGCGCACGTAGGGCTCGAAACCCGGAAGCGTGTTTGCGTTGGCAAGGCCCTGCAGATCCTGCGCGGTGTAAAGCGGCTTGACGGTGATGCCGTCGGGCGTCACCCAGTTCAGCGCATCGACGTTGCCGCCGGGCGCGGACTTCGCGGCGGCCTTGCGCCATGCATCGAGGTCGTTTGTCATGCCGCGCATCTTACCTCATTCATAATTATTGATAAAGAATTGGGAAGTCCGTAGAATTGCGCACCATGGCCTCTGCCGTCCTGTCCACCACCCTGGCTCCGCGCGCTCTCTACGAAGAGGTTGCGGAGCAGCTTCGCCAGCGCATCTTCCGCCGCGAGCTCGAGCCCGGAAGCTGGATCGACGAGGTCAAGATCGCCCAGGAATTCGGCATCAGCCGCACGCCGCTGCGCGAGGCGCTGAAGGTGCTCGCCGCCGAGGGTCTCGTCACGATGAAGGTGCGGCGCGGCGCGTACGTCACCGAGGTGTCGGAAAACGACCTGGCCGACGTCTATCACCTGCTCTCGCTGCTGGAGAGCGACGCGGCCGGCGTCGTAGCGCACAAGGCGACGGACGAGCAGATCAAGGATTTGCAGCATATCCACAAGGAGCTCGAATCTGCGCAGAACAATCGCGACAAGTTCTTCGCGGTCAACGAGCGCTTCCACATGCGCCTGCTCGAAGTCGCGGGCAACCGCTGGCGCGACCAGCTGGTGGCCGATTTGCGCAAGGTCATGAAGCTCAATCGCCACAACTCGCTGCTCAAGACCGGCCGCATCAAGGAATCGATGCTGGAGCACCGCGCGATCATGGAGGCGATTTCCCATCGGGACTCGCGCGGCGCGGTCAAGCGGATGCAAGAGCATTTCAGGAACGGGCTGAAGGCCGCGGCCTGACCAGCTCTTCAAACCAATTTCGCAGGGGTTTGCCGTCTTGCGGCGCCGCGCGGGCTCGTCCCAGAATCGGCGATCCCCATAAGAAAGGCAAACCATGAACAGAATTTCCTGGCGCAAGCTCCTCGTTGCGGGCATCGCAGCTGCAGCCGTCGCGAGCAGCGCGTACGCGGCCGAGTTCATCAGCGTTCTTACCGGCGGCACGAGCGGCGTGTATTACCCGCTGGGCGTTGCGCTGTCGCAAGTCTTCTCGAAGGCCATCCCCGATGCCAAGTCATCCGTGCAGGCAACCAAGGCCTCCGCGGAAAACCTGAACCTGCTGCAGGCCGGGCGCGGCGAGATCGCCTTCACGTTGGGCGACGCGCTCTCCGACGCATGGAAGGGCAACGCCGACGCCGGCTTCAAGACGCCGCTCAAGAAGCTGCGCGGCATTGCGGGCATCTATCCGAACTACATCCAGATCGTCGCGAGCGCCGATTCGGGCATCAAGACGCTCGCCGACCTCAAGGGCAAGCGCATTGCCGTCGGCGCGCCGAAGTCCGGCACCGAGATCAACGCGCGCGCCATCCTCAAGGGCGCGGGCTTGACGTACAACGACCTCGGCAAGGTCGAGTACCTGCCCTTCGGCGAATCGGTCGAGCTCATGAAGAATCGCCAGCTCGACGCGACGCTGATCTCGGCGGGTCTGGGCGTCTCCGCCATCCGCGATCTCGCCACTGCCGTGAAGATCGTCATCGTGCCCGTACCGCAGGACGTCATCACAAGAATAGGCGATGCGGCCTACATCGCAGGCACCGTGCCCGCGAACACCTACGAGGGCCAGTCCGCACCCGTGCAAACCGTCGCGATCCAGA
>DATJJL010000091.1:0-2826 GCA_035492155.1 Ramlibacter sp.
CTGCCGATCCCCAAGGTCATGACCTACCAGCTCGCCGACGGCTGGACCGACGTGAAGTTCGTGCGGCCCGCGCATTCGCTGCTCGCCCTCCACGGCAGTGAAGTCGTGCCCATCGAAGCGCTGGGTCTCACCGCGGCCAACCTCACGCACGGCCATCGTTTCGAGGCGAGTGTCGACCCGATCGTCGTGGCCGACGCCGATTCGTACGAGAACGCATTGCAGGAGCAAGGCGCGGTGATTGCCTCTTTCGCGAAGCGCCGTGAAGAGCTCGCGCGCCAGTTGGCCGATGCGGCGACACGTGTCGGCGGGGGCGTGCGTCCTGTCGACGACGACGCCTTGCTCGACGAAGTGACGGCGCTCGTCGAGCGCCCGAACGTGCTCGTCTGCGAATTCGAAAAGCAGTTCCTCGAAGTGCCGCAGGAATGCCTCATCCTCACGATGAAGGCCAACCAGAAATACTTTCCGCTGCTCGATGCGAACGGCAAGCTCACGAATCGCTTTCTGGTCGTGAGCAACATCCGCCCGAAGGACGCAAGCGCTGTCGTCGGCGGCAATGAGCGCGTCGTGCGTCCGCGTCTGGCAGATGCCAAGTTCTTCTTCGACCAGGATCGCAAGAAGACGCTCGCCTCGCGCGTCGCGGGCCTTGCGAAAGTCGTGTATCACAACAAGCTGGGCACGCAGGGCGAACGCATCGAGCGCGTGCGAGCGATCGCGAAGGTGATCGGCGCGCAGATGGGCAGCGATCGCCTCGCGCAAGAGGCCGACCGCGCCGCCGAACTCGCGAAGGCCGATCTGCTCACCGACATGGTGGGCGAGTTCCCCGAGCTGCAGGGCATCATGGGCCGCTACTACGCAATGAACGATGGCCTGGGCACCGAGATCGCCGACGCGATCGAGGACCATTACAAGCCGCGCTTCGCCGGCGATTCGCTGCCGCGCGGCGATATCGGCATCGCCGTGGCGCTCGCCGACAAGCTCGAGACGCTGGCGGGCCTATTCGCCATCGGCCAGTTGCCCACCGGCGACAAGGACCCGTTTGCCTTGCGCCGCCATGCGCTGGGCATCGTGCGCATGCTGATGGAAAGGGATCTGCCGCTCGAGCTGGACGCCATCGTCAACGAAGCGCTCGGCCTGTTCCCGCAGGCGAAAGCCGAGACCGCGCAGCAGCTCACGGACTTCATCTACGAGCGGCTGTCGGGATCGTTGCGCGAGCAGGGCTACAGCTCGCAGGAGGTGGATGCCGTGCTCGCGCTGCGGCCACAGCGCCTGGGCGATGTTGCCAAGCGCCTCGCTGCCGTGCGCACTTTCGCGTCGCTGCCTGAAGCGCCCGCGCTCGCTGCGGCAAACAAGCGTATCGGCAACATCCTGAAGAAATCCGAGCTGCCCGTGGACGCACACGTGAGCGAAATGCTGCTCAAGGCCCCCGCGGAACAGCAGCTCTACGCCGCGATGAAGGACATCGCGCCTAAAGCCAAGGCGCAATTCGACGCCGGCGACTACACCGGTTCGCTGCGCACGCTCGCCGCATTGCGCGCGCCGGTGGACACGTTCTTCGACGAGGTGATGGTCAATGCCGAAGAGGCCGACCTGCGCCTGAATCGCCACGGCCTGCTCGCGACGCTGCACCAGGCGATGAACCGCGTCGCGGATCTTTCGCGCCTCGCGGTCTAGACTCCACGCCATGAAGCTCGTCATCCTCGATCGCGACGGAACCATCAACGCCGACAGCGACGAATACATCAAGTCGCCCGAGGAGTGGCAGCCGCTGCCCGGCGCGCTCGATGCGATCGCCAAGTTGAACCACGCCGGATGGCACGCGGTGATCGCGTCCAACCAGTCGGGGCTTGGCAGGGGCCTGTTCGATGTCGCGTCGCTCAATGCCATGCACGCGAAGATGCACAAGATGCTTTCGGCGCAAGGCGGCCGCATCGACGCGGTGTTCTATTGCCCGCACACGCCCGACGAGGGCTGCCGCTGCCGCAAGCCCCAGCCGGGCCTGTTCGAGCAGATCGGCGAGCGCTTCGGCATCGAGCTCAAGGGTGTGCCCGTGGTGGGCGACGGTGTGCGCGACCTGCAGGCGGGTGCGGCGGCGGGTTGCGAGCCGCATCTCGTGCTCACCGGCAAGGGCGAGGCGTTCAGGGGCAAGGCGTTGCCGCCGGAGTTTCCGCCCGGCACCTACGTGCACGAGGACCTCGCCGAATTCGCCGACTGGCTGATCGCGCGGCACGCCAAGCCGACGGCAGCCTGACGCATGGCCGCCCTTCGATCGCTGATCCACGCGCTCTGGTCGCTCGTCACGGTGGTGCCGTGGGGCATCATGATGGTTTGCGCCTCGCTCTTCGTGAACGGCGTGACGATGTACCGCCTCGCCCAAGGCTGGCTGGCGCTGTGCATGTACGGCCTCAAGCTCATCTGCGGTGTGCAGTGGCGCGTGACGGGTGTCGACAACCTGCCCACAGGCACGACCAGCCCGGCCGTCCTGCTCGTCAAGCACCAGTCGACGCTCGAGACGTTCCTGATGCCCATCCTCATGCCGCATCCGCTTGCGTACGTGTTCAAGCGCGAGTTGCTTTACGTGCCCTTCTTCGGCTGGGCGATGGGGCGGCTGGACATGATCCACATCGACCGCAGCCAGCGCACGCAGGCGTTTTCGAAGGTGGTCGAGCAGGGCAAGCGACTGCTCGCGCAGGGCATCTGGATCATCATGTTCCCCGAAGGCACGCGCATCCCGCGCGGGCAAAAGGGTCAGTACAAGCATGGCGGCACGCGGCTCGCGGTGGAGACCGGCGCACCCGTGATCCCGGTTGCGGTGTCGTCCGCGAAATG
>DATJJL010000092.1:0-2252 GCA_035492155.1 Ramlibacter sp.
CGGATCGCATTCCCGAGTACGTTGCGCGCGCCTTTGCGACGGCGATGAACGGCAGGCCCGGCCCGGTCGTGCTCGTGCTGCCCGAGGACATGCTCACGAAGCAGACGGCCGCGAGACCCGCTGCGCGAGTGGAGCCGGTGCGGGCATGGTGCGGTGCGGGCGAGTTGCAACAGCTGCGCGAGTTGCTGCTGCAATCGCAAAGGCCTTTTGTCATTGCGGGCGGCAGCGGATGGACGCCGCAAGCAGCGCAGGCATTGCAGCGCTTCGCAGAGAACTGGAAGCTGCCTGTGGGCAACGCATTCCGCTTTCAGGACACGTTCGACAACCACCATCCGCTTTACGCCGGTGATGTGGGCATAGGCATCAACCCGAAGCTCGGCGCACGCGTGAAAGAGGCGGACCTCATCATCGCCATCGGCCCGCGGCTCGGCGAAATGACGACCAGCGGCTACACGCTGCTCACGCCGCCGAAGCCAAAGCAAAAGCTCGTGCACATCCACGCGAGCGCAGAAGAGCTCAATCGCGTGTACCAGGCCGATCTTGCGATCAATGCGTCGATGAATGCGGCGGCGCTGTCGCTTGAATCGCTTGCCGCGCCTGCCGATGTGCCGTGGTCTGCGTGGACCGAAGCCGCGCACGCGGACTACGAGGCGAACCTCGTGCCGCAGAAGTTGCCGGGCGACATCGACATGCCCGCCATCGTCGGCGTGCTGAAAAAGCATTTGCCGGAAGACGCAGTGCTCACCAATGGCGCGGGCAACTTCGCGAGCTGGGTGCATCGCTTCTTCAAGCACCACGGCTTGGCGAAAGGCCTGAAGACGCAGCTTGCGCCGACGGTGGGCGCGATGGGCTACGGCGTGCCCGCGGGCATCGCGGCCAACATCGTGAGCGGACGCACGGCTTTCACGATCGCGGGCGACGGCGACTTCCTCATGAACGGACAGGAGCTCGCGACGGCCGCGCAGCATGGCGCGAAAAGCATCATCGTGCTGCTGAACAACGGCACGTACGGCACGATCCGCATGCACCAGGAGCGCGAGTACCCGGGCAACGTGAGCGGCTCCGACCTTGCGAACCCCGATTTTTCGGCACTCGCACGCGCTTACGGCTGGGCCGGTGTGCGCATCACGAAGACGGAGCAGTTCGAGCCGGAGTTCGTCGCGGCGCTCGAGCGCAAGCAAGGCACGCTGATCGAAGTGATGCTCGATGCGGAAGTGATCACCACTCGCGGCACGCTCAGCGCGATCCGCGAGGCCGCACTTAAACGCTGATCAAAGCGTGAAGCGAAAACCCTCGACGATAGCGCCGGGGGCCGTGACGCTGCGCAGCGCCCGCTCGCCGTAAGTGGAGTTGTCGGGCACGAGCTCCGCGTCGTGCGTCAGCGCGACGAGCCCTTCGCCGAACATGCGCAGCAGCGAATCGTCGAAGCGCATCACCGAGATCGGCGCGACGATGCGGCCTTTCTCCACCCAGAAACACGCGAAGCGCGTCATGCCCGTCATGCGGCAGGCCTGTCGATCGCTGTAGTTGAGGTAGTGCAGGTCGCTGATGTAGACGCCCGTGTCGAGCGCCTCGAGCACGTCGGTGGCCGCGAGTTCGCCGCCCGTCATCGCGAGCGAATCGGGCGATTCCTGCGAATTCGCGCCATTGGCTGCGACCTTGTACTCGCGCGCAGAACGCGGCGAGACGAGTGTCTGCGCGAGTTCGCCATTCTTGACCAACGCGACGGAAGAGGGCTTCACGAAACCATCGGGCTGGAAGCGCGGCGCGATGCCCTCGGCTGTCGCTTCTACGAGAGTCACCGAGCGATTGAACTTCGCTTGCCCACGATGCGCGCGCACCAGCGTGCTCACGCCGGTCTGCAAATCCTTGTGGCCGAAGCCTCCCCAGCTCAGTGTGCCGAGCAGGTCGGCGACGGCGACCGGGCTGAAGTACACGCGGTATTCGCCGGGGTCCAACGTCTTCACTGGGCGGCCCAGGAGCGCCAGCTGTTCTCGTGCGGCGGACATGCGAGCAGCGAACGATGCTTCCTCCCACATCGTGCCTGCGTACGACGATTTCACTGCCTTGTCGCCCGAGCGGTAGAGGCACCAGTCGAACTGGAAGCTTTCGACACGGTGCCAGTTGCGCTGGCCGCGGCTGTCGGCAAAGCCGCGCGCCATCGGCCCGCCGGCGTAGAAGCCGACGAAGTCCGTTTCCTTCGCATGCTTTGCAACGGCATCGATGACGGCGCGTGAATTTGGCAGACGACC
>DATJJL010000093.1:0-3054 GCA_035492155.1 Ramlibacter sp.
CTGCTCGACCAACGCGATCATCCACCTCGTCGCGATCTCGCGGCGCGCGGGCAAGGAATGCGAAGTCACGCTGGCGGATTTCGACGCGTTCTCGCGCAAAGTGCCCGTCATCGCGAACATCCGGCCCAGCGGCGACAAATATCTCATGGAGGACTTCTATTACGCGGGCGGCATGCGTGCGCTGATGAAGAACATGGCCGATGGCGGCCTGCTGCACCTCGACGCGATGACGGTGACGGGCCAGACGGTCGAGAAGAACCTCGAAGGCGCCGAGGTGTTTGACGCCGACGTGATCCGGCCGCTGTCGAATCCCATTTACAAGGAGGGCGCGCTCGCGGTGCTGCGCGGCAACCTCGCGCCCGACGGTTGTGTGATCAAACCGAGTGCGTGCAGCCCCGAGCTGCTGAAGCACACGGGGCCCGCGTTGGTGTTCGACGACTACCCGTCGATGAAGAAGGCCATCGACGATCCGCAACTGGATGTGACGAAGGACCATGTGCTGATCCTGCGCAACGCGGGCCCGCAAGGCGGCCCGGGCATGCCGGAGTGGGGGATGCTTCCGATTCCCACCAAGCTCGTGAAAGAGGGCGTGCGCGACATGATGCGCATCAGCGACGCGCGCATGAGCGGCACGAGCTACGGCGCGTGCGTGCTGCACGTCGCGCCCGAGGCGTATGTCGGCGGCAATCTCGCGCTCGTGAAGACGGGCGACACGATCACGGTCGACGTGCCGAACCGCTCCATCCATCTGCACGTGAGCGACGACGAACTCGCGCGCCGCCGCGAAGAGTGGACGCCGCCCGCGCCGCGATTCGAGCGCGGCTGGGGCTACATGTTCACGCGCCACATCCTGCAGGCCGACCAGGGCTGCGACTTCGACTATCTGGAAACGTCGTTCGGCGCACCCATCGGCGAGCCTGCGATCTACTGACCCATGGCGCCGACTGCGGCTCGGCACCTGGCGGTGGCTTTGCTCGGCCTCGCGTCCGTCGCCACATCGCACTCGCAGGACGCGGCGCAATCGCAACTGCTCTCGCTCATCTCGCAGGCCCGTGCGCACGGCTGCGCGGGGCATGCAGGCGTGAATGCGCCGCTGCACTGGTCCGCAGCGCTTTCCGACGCAGCGCCGCAGATGGAGAAGAAGGGCGGCGCCGCGCTCGCTGCGGCCGAAGCGCAGGGCTATCGCGCGACGCGCGTTTTTCATGCGGACTTCGGCGGCTATCGCGATCCGGCCGACGTGGTGAAGGCGATGTCGCAGTTCTACTGCGGGGCATTGACCGAGCCGAAGTTCACCGACATCGGCCTGCATCGCAAAGGATCGACCTGGCTCGTGGTGATGGCCGCGCGGCTGGAGTTTGCGCAGCTTGCAGACGCACGCGCCGTGGCGGCGAAGGTGCTCGAGCTCACGAACGAAGCACGCTCGCATTCGCGGCGATGCGGCGACAAGCAGTTCGCACCCGCGCCGCCGCTGCGCGCCGATGCGCAGCTCGAAGAAGTCGCATCGATGTACGCCAAGGACATGGCGCAGCACGAATATCTCGAACACACGGGCCGCGACGGCAGCACACCGGGACAGCGCATCTCGCGCACGGGCTATTCATGGCGTGCCGTCGGCGAGAACATCGCTGCGGGCCAAGGCAGCGCGCAGGATGTCGTGGACGACTGGGTCTCCAGCCCCGGGCACTGCGCGAACATCATGAACCCTGACTTCGTCGAGATGGGCGCAGCGTTCGCCACCAACATGGCGAGCCGGCCGGTTGTTTACTGGGCGCAGGAGTTCGGCAAACGCAGGTAGGCGCAACTGCCGATCAACTTGCCGGCGCGACACGCCACACGACGTTGCCCACGTCGTCGGCCACCACCAGCGCACCCTTGCCGTCGATCGCCACGCCCACCGGCCGTCCGTAGGCCTTGCCGTCCTTCGACAGGAACCCGCGCAGGAAATCCTCCGGCGGTCCCGAAGGGCGGCCGTTCGCGAAAGGCACGAAGGCGACTTCATAGCCTGCGAACGGCTTGCGGTTCCAGGAGCCGTGTTCGCCGATGAACGCGCCGCTCGCGTAATTTGCGGGCATGCGCGAATCCGAGAACGTCAGGCCGAGCGGCGCGACGTGCGAGCCCAGGCCGTAGTCCGGCGGGATCGCCTTCGCCACCATCTGCGGGTTCTGCGGCTTCACGCGGCTGTCCACATGCTGGCCCCAGTAACTCCATGGCCATCCGTAGAAGGCGCCTTCCTTCACGGACGTGAGGTAGTCGGGCACGAGGTCGTTGCCCAGCTCGTCACGTTCGTTCGCGACAACCCAGAGTGTCTTCGACTGCGGCTCCCAGGCGAGCGCGGTCGGGTTGCGAATGCCCGATGCGTAAAGGCGCTTGCTGCCGGTGGCGATGTCGATCTCCCACACCGCGGCGCGGCCTTCCTCGGCCGCCATGCCGTTGTCGCCGATGTTGCTGTCCGATCCCACGGTCGCGTAGAGCTTCTTGCCGTCGGGGCTTGCGACCACGTACTTGGTCCAGTGGTGGTTCGCTCCGGAAGGCAGGTCCGCCACTTTCACGGGCTTGTCGGTGACCTGCGTCTCGCCGCTCTTGTACGGCACCTTCAGAATCGCATCCGCATCCGCGATGTAGAGCGTGTCGCCCACCAGCACCATGCCGAACGGCGAAAACAGGTTCGACATGAACACGGTCTTCGTCTCCGCCACGCCGTCGCCATCGGCATCGCGCAGCAGGATGATCTTGTTCGGGCTTTCGACACCGGCGCCTGCGCGCTTGTATTCCCACTTCATGCCCTTGCCCTTGATGCCCTGCGCCATCTTGTCTTTTTCGCCGTTGAGGGGAGGCGGATGATTGCTCTCGGCGACCAGCACGTCGCCGTTGGGCAGCGTGTACACGTTGCGAGGATGTTCGAGCCCTGTCGCAAGTGCGGTCACGCGAAAGCCCGCGGGCGCCGTGGGCATCGCGCCCTGCGGCCAGCCTTCGGCGGGCGCGACGTTGACGTTCGGGATCCATCCATCCTTGTTCGGCGGCGGCAACTTCGGGTCGGGGCCGACACCGACGGGC
>DATJJL010000094.1:0-6267 GCA_035492155.1 Ramlibacter sp.
CGGTCGGCCTCGTGGTCGGCGTCGCGCCGGAACGCGACAGCCAGCTTGCGGATGCGCTCGATCAACTCGAACGCATCCTCGCCCTCCTGCTCGCGAATGACGTCGCCGAGAATGCGGCCGAGCAGGCGGATGTCCTCGATCGAGCTTCTGTCGCTATTCTTGTGCACGCGGCCCATCGTTGGATTCAATGAGCCCGAGCGCCAGCAAGCTGGTGATCGTTCGCATCAGTGTGTCGAGCGGCATGAACTGGCGCAATTGCCATTCGGCTACTCCATGCCCTGACGAATGCAGGATGTCGAGCAGGTCGTCCGTGTGCCGGTTGCGACCGTCAAGCCGGATCCATTTGGCGACCGCCCGGCCGCTCGGTGTAATGCGGTACAGCGTGGAAGCGCCCGCCGCAACTGTCTGGGAAAACTGGACTGCGGCCATGGCGTCATCTCAGGAACTTGAGTGCGCTGGACACCACCGTCAGTTCGACGAACGACGAGGCGCTGCGCGTCTCGGGGTTGAAGGCAAGCTGGAAGCCGCCCATGTTCATCGGCGGCATGTGTTCCAGCGATGCGGCCAGGCCGGCGGAGCCGGCGTCGCGAGACTTCGAATGGTGCAGCGCTTCGGTGAGCCAGCGCGCGGCGACGTAACCTTCCATGCTCGCGAAGTCGGGCGTGATCTTGCTCGACGCGCAAAACGCGATGAACTCGCGCGAGATCGGTGTTCCGCCGTTCCACGGAAATGGAACGACCTGTGCAACCGCAATGCCGATCGCCAGAGGCCCGAGCTGGTCGAGAAGCACCTGGCCGCCGACAGTCGACACCGTGTAGAAGCTGCCGCCGTAGCCGGACTTGCGCGCTGCGCGCACGAAAGCAGCGCTGGCGCGGGGGTTCGCCGCAAGCACGAGGGCCTGCGGGTTCGCAGCCAGCAGCGCCGGGATCGCGGCGCTCACGTCGGCGCTGCCGCGCGACACGCTGGATGTGATGCTGCTCGCGAATTTCGACGCCTGCGCCGCTTCGGTAAACGAATCGCGAATCTCCCAGCCGGCGGACTCGTATTCGAACAGCAGGCCGACACGATTGATGCCGATGGAACTCGTGTGGCGGATGATCTGCCGGATCTCGTCGCGATGTCCCGCGCGCAGCAGGAACACATGCGCGTTCGCGCGCTGGCGCAGCACATCCATTCCGCTGACGGGGGCGATGAACGGCACGCCCTCGTCTTTCGCAGCCTGCATGCCCTCGCGATTGGCACCGGGCCCGGCGAAGCCGAAAAATCCAATCGCGCCATGACTGGCCGTCAGCAGTTTGGCATTGGTCATCGCACGTTCCACGACGCCGCCGTCATCGAGCGTCACCAGCTCGAGCCGCTCCCCGTTCACGCCTCCATCCGCATTCACAATCTCGAACCACCCCAGCGCCGCGTCGCGGAACTGGCGCCCCACCTCGCCGTTGGGTCCGGTGAGCGCCGTACTCTGGCCCAGGCGCAGCACCCCGTCGCCTGCGTTCTTTTTTGTCGCGGCGCGAGCGACGCGGGGAAATTCGACGGCCGCGGCAGCGCCGCAAGCCAGTCCCAACAACGTTCTCCGGTTCATCATTGCCTTGTCTCCTCGTAGGATTCGGCAGCCCGGGATGCGCCTGGCGGGCTACCAGTGAAGCGCGGCCGTGTGGACAGGCGCATCCCACAGCGATTTCAGTTCTTCATCCATCATCGAAACGGTCAGCGACGCGCCCGCCATCTCGAGCGCGGTCGTGTAATTGCCGACGAGCGATCGCGCAAGCTTCAACCCCTCGCGCTCGAGCAGCTGGTTGGCGCAGTGGAAAAGCAGGTACAGCTCGATGAGCGGTGTTCCCCCGAAGCCGTTCACGTGCAGCAGCACCTCGCTGCCGCGCGCGGGCTTGAGGTCGCCCAGGATCGCAGCCATCAGCTCGTCGACGAGTTGCTGCGCCGGCCGCACGGTGTCGCGCCGGCGGCCGGGCTCGCCGTGGATGCCCACGCCGAACTCCATCTCGCGCTCGCCGATGTCGAAGGTCGGCCGTCCCGCCGCGGGCACGGTGCAGCTCGTGAACGCAACGCCCATGGAGGCCGTGCGGCTGTTCACGCGATCGCCCAGCGTCTTGCACTGGTCCAGGCTCGCGCCGGCTTCGGCCGCGGCCCCGACGATCTTCTCGACGATCAGCGTGCCGGCCACGCCGCGACGTCCCGTCGTATGCGTCGAGCGCTCCACGGCAACGTCGTCGTTGACGAGCACGGTCGCGCACGGACGGTCCATCATCTCCGTCGCCATCTGGAAATTCATGACATCGCCGGCGTAGTTCTTGACGATGAAAAGGACTCCTTGGCCTGCATCGACCGCTTCGGCCGCGGCGAGCATCTGGTCGGGCGTGGGCGACGTGAAGACCTGACCCGGGCATGCGGCATCGAGCATGCCGCGCCCGATCAAGCCGCAATGCAGCGGCTCGTGGCCGGCGCCGCCGCCGGAGATGAGAGCGACCTTGTTCGTTGCGCGCTTCTTGCGAGTCACGCAAGTCGGATCCAGGTGCAGCTGCAGCAAGTCCGGATGCGCGGCGGCCAGGCCTTGCAGCGACTCCAGCAGCAGCGAGTCGACATCGTTGACGAATTTCTTCATGACGTCGCTCCCACAGTGAGCATGTCGCACACCGCGAACACCGCAACCTGGCTCGTCTTCGCCCCGGGATCGATGTGGCCCAGTGCCCGCTCGCCGAGGAAATGCGCGCGTCCCTTCGTCGCGATCATGTCGCGCGTGGCGAGCATGTTGGACTCGGCTTCCTGCTTCAGCTTCACGCACAGGGTGGCGCGATCGCTGCCCTCGCCGGCCAGGCGCAGCAGCAGCCGGGATGTCGGGATCAGCACATCGAGCATCGTCTTTTCGCCCACATCGGCCTTGCCGCGCGTCTTGATCGCATCGACGCCCGCGGACAGCGCATTGGCGAACTGCATCGCGTCGGGCTCGGCAAGGCCATCGAGTTCCTTGCCCATCGAGATGAAGAAGCTGCCGATCAGCGGGCCCGAAGCCCCGCCGATGGTCGACAGCAATTTCATGCCGATCTTCTTGAACGCCTCGGCAGGAGGCAGCGGCTGCAACTCGCCCTTGAGCGCCACGATCGCTTCGCACCCGCGCCGCACGTTGATGAAATGGTCGCCGTCGCCGATGGCGCGATCGAGCGACTCGATGTGCTCCTCGTTGGCGAGGATGGCGGCCTTGACGGCCTCGGCTGCGCTGACGATGTCTTGGGTGTTCATTCGATTTACCTCTCTGGTGGTGGGATCAGGCCGCGATGCGCCGGCCCTCGCTGTCGAACAGCAGGCGGTGTTCGCGCGGGAACGCGAGACGAATGCGCGAGCGCGGCGCCGGTGCGACGTCTTCCATGAAGCGCGCGCGCACCTCGACGCCTTCGTACTCCGCGATCACGTGGTGCTTGAGCAGCGAAGATTCGATGACCGTGCAGTCGACGCCCTCGCCTTGCCTGCCGACTTTCACATCCTCCGGGCGGATCGCTATGTTCGCGACGGCTCGCGGGTGCTCCTGTCCGAACCATGAGGCGGGCAGCACATTGATCTGCGGCGAGCCCAGGCGCTGCGCAACGTGGATGGACTCGGGCGTGCGGTAGATCTGCTCGGGCGTGCCGACCTGCTGGATGCGCCCGGCTTCCAGGATCGCGATGCGGTCGGCCAGCGTCGTCGCCTCCACCTGGTCGTGCGTCACGTACACGACCGTTGCGCCGCTTTGCCTTTGCACGCGCTTGAGCTCGACGCGCAGCTCCTCGCGCAGCTTTGCGTCGAGGGAAGACAGCGGCTCGTCCATCAGGAACACGCGCGGCTCGCGCACCAGGGCGCGCCCGATGGCCACGCGCTGCATCTCGCCGCCCGACAGCTGTGTCGCCTTGCGCTGCAGCTTGCTTTCGATGTGCAGCGTCGCCGCGACCTGCTCCACGCGCCGCTTGATCTCCTCCTCCGGCACCCGGCGCATCGGGGCTCGCAAAGGAAAAGCGAGGTTGTCGTAGACGCTCAGGTGCGGGTAGAGCGAATACTGCTGGAAGACGAACGAGCAGTCGCGCTGCGCGGGCGGCATGGCCGTGACGTCCTGGGCGTTCATTCGCACGCAACCGGCTTCCGGCCGCTCCAGGCCGGCGATCACGCGCAGCGTCGTGGTCTTGCCCGCGCCGCTCGGGCCGAGCAGGACGAAAAACTCGCCGTCCGCCACGTCCAGCGAAACGCCGCCGAGCGCCGCGACCGCGCCGAAATTCTTCGTGATGCCTTCGAGGGTGATGCTAGCCATGGCGCATTCCGGGTTGGTGGGCGAGCGTCGCGGCGCTGGGAAGCAGCTTCTCGCTCGCTGAATCGAAGAGCACGATGTGCTGCTTGTCGAAATCCAGGCCGACCTGCAGGCCGGTCTGCGGCCGCGCCGACTTGTCGGCCAGCACCTTGATGGGCCCCGCGTCCGTCTGCACTTCCACGACCCAGTGCGAGCCGAAATATTCGACGTGCTGCACGCGCCCGCCGATGCAGCCCTGGTCCGCTCCGAGCAGCCGCACGTACTCGGGACGCACGCCCACGATCACGCCGGCGGACGGCGCCTCCACGCGGGGCACATCGACTTCGCGCCGGCCGATGCGAACGAAGGTGTCGCCCCGAGTGACCGGCGCATCGGCCTTGATCAGATTCATCGGCGGGCGGCCGATGAACTTCGCCACGAACAGGCACGAGGGGAAGCTGTAGATGCCGTGCGGGCTGTCGGCCTGCAGGATCTCGCCCTGGTTCATCACGACGATGTGGTCGGCCAGCGCCATCGCCTCGTTCTGGTCGTGCGTGACGAATACCGTGGTGGTCTTCAGTCGATCGTGCAGCTTGCGAAGCTCCACGCACATCAATTCGCGGAATTCCGCGTCGAGCGTTCCCAGCGGCTCGTCCATGAGGAACGCCTTGGGTTGACGCACGATGGCCCGGCCCAGCGCCACGCGCTGCCTGTCCCCGCCGGCAAGCCCGGTGACGCTGGAGCCCAGCAGGTGCCCGATACGAAGAATGGAGGCGACGTCGCTCACGCGCCTGTCGATCTCGGCGCGCGGCATGCGCTCGTTGCGCAGCGGGAATTCGAGGTTGCCGCGCACTCCCATGTGCGGATAAAGCGCAAAGAGCTGGAAGCACATCGCGATGTCGCGCTCGCGCGGACGCCGGTACGTGACGTCCTCGCCGTCCAGCGTGATCTCGCCCGACGTCGGGAACTCGAGGCCGGCGATCATGCGCAGCGTCGTCGTCTTGCCGCAGCCGGACGGACCGAGCAGGACCACGAACTTGCCGTCCTCCAGGACGAGCGAAGAATCCTTCACGGCGGTGAAATCGGCGAAGCGCTTTTGAAGGTTGCGGATGCGGATCTCGGCCATGTCAGTCGCTCCCCTTCGGCAGCTTGCCGGCGATGGAAAAACCCAGGACACCCGCGAGCAGCACGGTGAAGCCCCAGGCATAGACGTCCTGCGACCACGGTTGCATGAGCATGGCCAGGCCCAGGCCGATCAGCACCGTGGTGGCGTGCTCCCACGGCGCGCGGCGGAAGAATGCGCGGATGTTCATTTGCGGATCGCTCCGAAGGTCACGCCGCGCAGCAGATGCTTGCGAAGCAGGACGGTGAACACCAGCACCGGCAGCAGGAACAGCGTCGTGCCGGCCGCCATGGCAGGCCAGTCGAGGCCGCCCTCGCCGATGATGGTGGGGATGAAAGGCGGCGAAGTCTGCGCCGTGCCGCTCGTGAGCAGCAGCGCGAAGGCGTACTCGTTCCACGCGAAGATCAGGCAGAAGATGGCCGTCGTCGCGATACCCGTGGCGGCCTGGGGCAGCACCACGCGAAGAAACGCCTGCCAGCGCGTGTAGCCATCCACCATCGCAGCTTCCTCGTATTCACGGGGAATCTCGTTCATGAAGCCTTCGAGCAGCCAGGTGGCCAGCGACAGATTCACGACCGTGTACATCAAGACGAGGCCGGTGTGCGTGTCGCTCAGGCCGAGCTGCCGGTACATCAGGTAGATCGGGATCGCCACCGCAATGGGCGGCATCATCCGCGTCGACAGGATGAAGAACATCCAGTCGTCCTTGCCGGGTACGCGAAAGCGCGAGAAGGCATAACCGGCCAGGGTGCCGAGCACCACCGACAGCAGCGTCGAGCCGAAGCCGATCTCCAGCGAGTTGAGGTAGCGGTCGGAAAAACGCGACGGGCCCGCGAGGATCATCTGCTGGTCGCGCACCACTTTCTCGTACCAGGTGGCG
>DATJJL010000095.1:0-23971 GCA_035492155.1 Ramlibacter sp.
CAGGAAGCGCCGCCCAGATCATCACGAGGTCCGCGTGGCTTTGGTGATTGGCGAAGTAGATGCGCTGCTCGGCCTTGGGCGGGCAGCCGTACCAGCGCGCCTGCGCGCCCGTGAGCAGGCGCACGAGCCCGAGGAAAAAAAGGCTCATGATGCGCGCGAGCATGCCGGGCTTACGGGACTTACGGCAGTTCCGCCGCGTGCATGCGGCCGGCGATCACATTGGCTCGCGCCGCGAGATATCCCGAGTTGGGCACCTTCTCGAAATACTTCGGGCGCGGCAGCATCACCGCAAGCCGCGCGGCTTCGTACGGTGTCAATTGCGATGCGCTCTTGCGGTAGTAGTGGCGCGCCGCGGCCTCGCACCCGAATACGCCTTCGCCCCACTCGACGCTGTTGAGATAAATCTCGAGGATGCGCTCTTTGCTCATCATCTTTTCGAGCGCGAAGGTGAGCACGATCTCCTGGCCTTTGCGAAGCAGCGTGCGCTCGCCCGAGAGCAGGAGGTTCTTCGCAAGCTGCTGCGTGATGGTCGATCCGCCGACGATCTTCACGTGCCGCACCGGCGCGTTCGGCCGGCGGGCCTGCAGTTTTTCCGCCCGCGCCTCCGCCTTCTCGTTTTTCTGCCACGCTTTTTCGAGCGCTTCCCAATCCACGCCGTCGTGATTGGCGAACGAATCGTCCTCCGACGCGATCACCGCGCGCTTGAGGTTGTCGGAAATGCGCGAATACGGCACCCAGTCCTGCGCCCAGCGCAGGCGCCCCTTCTCGCGTTCGATGCGATACGCCTCCGACCTCTGGAACGCGGTGGATTGCGGATCGATGGTGGCTGCCAATGCGATGCGCGCGACGAAGAAGATCTCGAGCATGCAGCCCGCGAGGAGAAAAAGCGCGATCCAGCGAAGAAGCGGCTTCATGCGAGCGTTGCGCGCAGTTCGGCGAGCACTTGCTGCGAGGGCGGGCGCACGCCGCGCCACACGAGGAAGGCCTCGGCCGCTTGTTCCACAAGCATGCCCAGGCCGTCGCGCGCGAGGGCGCCGTTTTCCTGCGCCCACTGCACGAAGGGGGCGGCTGCGGGGCCATACATCATGTCGATGGCAAGGCAACGTGGCTTGAGCACCGACGCCGCAAAAGGCACGCCCGAGCCGCTCATGCTCGCTGCCGTCGCGTTGAGCACGACGTCGAAATTGCCCGCGATGCCTGCAAGTGGCGATACCGAAACTTCGACGCCGTGCACCGATGCCAGTGACGCATGCCGATCGACGAGCGACTTCGCCTTGTCAACAGTGCGGTTCGCCACGACGATGCGGCGCGGCTTCGCTTCGATGAGCGGGCCGAGCGCGCCCGATGCGGCGCCGCCGGCGCCCGCGAGCAGCACGTCGCTGCCTGCAAGCGCCACTCCGGCATTGCGCTGGATTTCCGCGACGAGCCCGACGCCGTCGGTGTTGTCACCGAGCACATCGTTGCCGTCGAAGCGCAATGTGTTGCTGGCCTGCGCCAAGCGTGCGCGCGCCGTGAGCTTCGTCGCCAGTGCGGGCGATTCGAACTTGAATGGCACCGTAACGTTGCAACCCCTGCCGCCTTCGTCGCGGAAAGCTCGCAGCGAATCCGCGAACCCATCGAGCGGGATGAGCCGCTTTTCGTAGCGCATGTCCTGCCCGGTGAGCTGGGAGAACCGCGTGTGGATCCACGGCGATTTGCTGTGTTCGATGGGATTGCCCATCACGCAATAAAGGTCCATCTTCGGATTGTCTAGCGATCCACCAGGCGCGTTTCGAGCGTGCCGTCGCGCGCGAAGGTGAAAGTCTGGATGAAGGCGAGCCGGTTGTAGCCGGATTTCAGGAGTTTCGATTGCACCTTGTCGGGCACGGTGCCGAACGGGCCCGCGCCGCGCGCTATGGCCTGTGCACGGCGGTCGAGCGTGGCGTTGCCCGACGATCGCTCGACGATCGCGTCGGTCACATGACCGTTGAAGCCGACGGTGAGCTGCACCACGAGCTGGCCGTAAAGGGGCCGGCCGCCCGACTGCGGGAAGTTGCGCGTGCCCTTGTCCTCGATCTTGCGGCGAAGGACGTCGTAGTACACCGCAAACACTTCTTCACGCGTCGAGGGCGTCACGTAGCGCTTGCGCGGCCGGGCGTTCTCTTGCTGGATGCGCCGCTCGATCTCGGCGAGGATCTTCAGCTGCTGGCGCTTTTTCTCTTCGAACGCTTCGCGCTGCACGGGGTTCGACTGCGTGAGCTCCGGCGGCTTCATCGACAGGACTTCCTGCTTCTTTTCGGCGAGCAGCACGGTCTGCTGCTGGAGCATCTGGAACTCCGCCTGGCGCTGCATGTCTTCCGCGGAGTCGCCGAACTCCGTCATCGCGGAAGGCGGCAGCGGCGATGTCGCGCGGCCCTTGAGCGCCTCGCCCCCGCCGGCGAGCGACGCTTGCGCGATGGCGCGCGCCTTGTCCGGCTTCTCGTTGGTGTTCGCGTTGACGAGGATTACCTCGAGCGGTGTGTCCTCGAAGACGCGGTTGAACCCTTGCGGGTCGACGAAACGGAAGGTGAGGAGCGCCGCATGCACGGCGATGGAAATGCCGAGCGCGATCTGCAGGGTACTGAACTGACGCAGGTTCACGAGCCCGTATTGTCGGTGGTTGCGGCTGAGCTGTCCTCAGTTTCGTTCACGTCGACGGCAATGGCAATGGGCCCCGCAACAGCGTCGTCCTCGCCTTCGTCCTCGGTGTCGACCAGCTCGGACGGCAGGTCGAGCCGCTCGACCACCGTGCCCTTCACGTCCAGCGTGATCAGGTCGATCTCGCCCAGCTTCACGCGCACCCGTGCGCCGCGTGGCAGATCGGCGCCGCCGAGCACGGGCAGCACCAGCGGGATGTCGTCCGCGCGCACCAGGCCTTCCTTGAACATCGCTCCGACGATCTCCGTCATCTGGTGCTGCCGCAGGAATTTGAGCGTCCAGTAACGCTCCATCGTCGCTTGGTGACCGTTGTAGGCCGTATACGCCGCGTCGAAGGCGGAGATGATCGAGAACAGCTCGGCGTCCTTCGGCTTGAACGGCGCGGCAAGAGCCGCAGTGCGTCCGTGCCGCGCCGCCGCGATGATCTGCCACTGGTTCACGAGATCGGTGTAACGGCGCAAAGGCGACGTGCTCCACGCGTAACTTTTCACGCCGATGCCGGCATGCGGCATCGCCTTGGTGCCCATGCGCACCTTCACGCCCGGCGCGAGGCTCGCCTGGCTGCGGTAGATCGCCGGCACGCCAAGATCGGAAAGCCAGTTACCCCAGGTGCTGTTGGCGAGGATCATCGCCTCGGCCACGATCAGGTCGAGCGGAGCGCCGCGGCGGCGCACGGTGATTTCCACGCGCTCGTCGCCGGTGGGCTCGGGGCCCAGGGCGCCGACGAGGCGAAAGTTGTAATCGGGCCGGCTGAAGTTTTCGGGTTTGCCGCGCACGATTTCGCGCTGCGCCTTCAGTTGTAGCGCGAGCCGGTGCAGGAAGGCGAGCGGCCCATGCAGGTTCGCGACCGGATGGTTGTCGCCGGGGTGCGTGCCGGTGAGCCATTCTTCGGTGACGGCCGCATCGAGCACGTCGTGACGCAGGTTGATCGTGATCGGCACGCGTTCGAGCTTCGTCTCGGTGGACTTCAGCGCGAGCGTCGACTCGTCGAACGTTGCATAGAGCGACACCGACGGGCACTGGGCACCTTCGCCGAGCGTGTATGCGTTGACCACGTCGTCCGGCAGCATCGTGATCTTGTGCCCCGGCATGTAGACGGTGGACAGCCGCTGCCGCGCAACTGCATCGATCGGCGCGCCGGGCGCGATCGCCAGGCCCGGCGCGGCGATGTGCACGCCAACAATCACAGTGCCCGTGCCCAGCCCTTGCACCGAGAGCGCATCGTCGATTTCCGTCGTGCTCGAATCGTCGATGGAGAAAGCGGCGACATCGGCGACCGGAAGCTCGTCGCGAATAGCGGGTGCAAAAAGCGACGGGAACGCCGTGCCCTTCGGGAAGTTGTCGAAGAGAAAACGCTTCCAGTGGAACTGGTAGGCCGACGTGATGGCGCCCGCGCGCTGCAGCAACGCGAGCGGCGCGAGGTGCGTGGAACGCGAAGCTTCGACGACCGCCTTGTATTCGGGCGCGTTCTTGTCCGGCTTGAAGAGGATGCGATAGAGCTGTTCGCGGATCGGCGGCGGACAGTCGCCGGCCGCGAGCTGTTCTGCCCATGCGGTGATTTGCGCCTGCACCTGCTTTTTCTTTTCGATCGCGACGAGCGCCTGTTGCACGATTTCGGCGGAGGCCTTGCGGAATCGGCCTTTTCCGAGCCGACGGAAGTAGTGCGGTGCATCGAAGAGGCGAAGCAGCGCCGCTGCCTGCTGCGCGGTCGTCGCCTTGTCGCTGAAGTAGTCGCGCGCCAGGTCGCCGAAAGCGAACTCCTCGTCGGGCGCGAATTCCCAGGCGAGGTCCAGCTCGATGGAAGTCGCGATCTCCTGCGCCTCGCGCATCAGCTCGGCGGGCGAGGGCTTGTCGAATTTGAGCAGGAGATTCGCGGCCTTGACCTTGACGCGCTTGCCGCTGTCGAGCTCGACCTGCGCCGACGACTCGGCTTCCGAAAGCACGCGGCCGGCCTGGAATTTCCCGGCTTCTTCGAAGAGAACGAACATGGGCGCGATTGTCCCATGCGCCGTTTCACTCCAGCCCCAGGAATTCAAAGACGGCGTCGATGTGCTCGTTGAAATCGCAGAGCGCGTGGTCGCTGCCTTCGAGCAGCTCGATGCGGCAGCCCGAATAGCGCGAGGTCATCTCGCGCCAGTCCAGAACCTCGTCGCCCTTGGCGATCACCGCGAAAAATTTCGCGGGTTCGCGGATCGCGCCCGGGTCGAGTGCACGAAGCTCGTCCACATATTCCGGTGCAAAGTAGAAATGCTCCGCCGGGTCGTGCCAGGCTGTCTGTTCGCCGATGTATTTCGCGAGGTCCCGCGCGGGGTCGACAGCGGGATTGAGCACCACCGCGCGGCACGCGAGCGCCTGGGCAACGCAGGTTGCGTAAAACCCGCCAAGCGAGGAACCGATCACGCCCATGCGGCCCTTCGGCCACGAGGCGGTTCCCTCCATCAGCATGCGCATCGCCACGCGAGGCGAGGGCGGCAACTGCGGGCACCACCAGGTCACGTCCGGGTGACGCTCGCTCACGCGCGCGGCAACCATCCGCGCCTTCGTCGATTTCGGCGACGAGCGAAAGCCATGCAGGTACAGCAGATGCGTAACAGGGGGCGAATTCATCGCAACCGATGATGCCACCGCGCGATAATCCGGCTCCATGTCAGCCGTCTTCGAACAGCCTTCCGTCACGCGCCGCCTCGCGCCGATGCTCGAAGGCTTCGACGGCCCGCTGGCCTTCGCGGTTTTCCTGCTCGCGTGCGCCGGCCTTGTCACCATGTATTCGACAGGCTACGACTACGGCACGCGCTTTCCCGACCATGCGCGCAACATGGTGCTCGCGGGCGTCATCATGTTCGTCGTCGCGCAGGTGCCGCCGCAAAGGCTGATGCGCTTTGCCGTGCCGCTCTACACATTCGGTGTTGCGCTGCTGATCGCCGTGGCGGTGTTCGGCGTCACGAAGAAGGGCGCCAAACGCTGGGTGAATATCGGCGTGGTCATCCAGCCCAGCGAAATCCTGAAAATCGCGATGCCGCTGATGCTCTCGTGGTGGTTCCAGAAGCGCGAAGGGCAGTTGCGCCCGCTCGACTTCGGCGTCGCCACCTTGCTGCTCGCATTGCCTGTGGGCCTGATCGTGAAGCAGCCCGATCTCGGCACAGCCATCCTCGTGCTCGCGGCGGGGCTGTCGGTGATTTTCTTTGCCGGCCTGTCGTGGAAGCTGATCGTGCCGCCCGTAGTTTTGGGGCTCATCGGCGTCGTCCTCATCGTCGTCTTCGAAGGGCGGCTTTGCGCCGACGGCGTGCGCTGGCCGGTCCTGCACGATTACCAGCAGCAGCGAATCTGCACATTGCTCGACCCCACGACCGATCCGCTCGGCAAGGGCTTTCACATCATCCAGGGGATGATCGCCATCGGCTCGGGAGGCATTTTCGGCAAGGGGTTCATGCAAGGCACGCAGACGCACCTGGACTTCATCCCCGAGCGCACCACCGATTTCATCTTCGCCGGCTTCTCCGAGGAATTCGGCTTGCTGGGCAATGCGCTGCTGATCGCGGGCTTCGCGTTTCTTGTCCTGCGCGGCCTGGCGATCGCTCTTGAAGCATCCACCGTTTTCTCGCGGCTGCTCGCCGGGTCCATCACGATGATCCTCTTCACCTATGCCTTCGTGAACATGGGCATGGTGAGCGGCATCCTGCCCGTGGTCGGCGTGCCGCTGCCTTTCATCAGTTACGGCGGCACGGCGATGGTCACCCTGGGCATGGGCCTGGGCATCCTGATGTCCATCGCCAAGACCAAGCGCCTCGTCCAGAGCTGATACGACGGCCGCGTTCGCGGCTAGACTGCGCTGGCCATGACCACGATCCTGATCGTCGAGGACGACGACGCCATCCGAAACAACGTGATCCGGCTGTTGAAGCTGGAAGGCTATGAGATCGACTCCGCGACGAACGGCCGGGCCGGACTGGAACGTGCCAGGGCAAGTCGCCCCGAGGTGATCATCACCGACGTCGGCATGCCGGTGATGGATGGCTTCGAGATGCTCGAAGCGATTCGAGCCGATCGCGAGCTGAGTGCGACGTCGGTCATGATCCTCACCGCGCTCGACGACCGCGCCAGCATGCGTCGCGGCATGACGTCCGGCGCCGACGATTACCTCGCGAAGCCGTTCACGCGCGTGGAACTGCTCGATGCGCTCAACGGCTTGTTGAAAAAGCGCGGCCGCATCGAGGCGAGCATCGAATCGGCGGTGCGAGCGCGCGAGGAACATCTGCAACGCGCTTTCACCGAGAGCCTGGGCGGGCGCGAGATGCCCGACAAGTTCGGGCTGCAGGCGCCCACGGGCGCGGTGGCCGACACCGTGTTGGAAGCGACAGTGCTCTTCTCCGACATCCGCAGCTTCACGTCGCTGGCCGAAAAACTCAGCTCGCGCGAAGTGGCGGAGCTTCTCACCGAATACTTCGACCGAGTCTGCGAGCCTGTGCTGAAGAACGGCGGCAAGCACTTGCGATTCATTGGCGACGGACTGATGGCGGTGTTCTCGAACACCATGAGCGGCGGCTCGCCCTTGCCTGCTGCGCGCCGTGCGATATCGGCTGCGCTGGGCATGGCGTTGTCCACACACGATTTCCGCTCGTGGCTCAGTTGGCGCTATGCGCAGCGCGGGCTGCCGCCGTTCGCGATCGGTGTCGGCCTTCATGCCGGCGAGGTGACGATCTGCCGCCTGGGCACCGCGCAGAACAAGGAGACGATGCCCATCGGCGAGACGGTGAACATCACCAGCCGCCTGGAGGCCGCGAGCAAGGAGCTGGGATGGACCGCAGTAGCGAGCCGGGACGTGCTCGAAAGCGCGGGGCCGGGCGTGCTCACGGGCGGCATCACGTCACTGGAGGTGCGCGGCAAGAACGCGTTCCTCGAAGTCGCGGAAATCGTCGGGCTGGAAGCGAGCAGCGAGGACAAGTTGCACGGATTCGCGACGCTCACCGAGCGCGCGCATGAAGTGCGCGAAGCGGTGCAGATCAATTCCGAGATCACGGCGCGCGCAGTCAAGGGCGCGTTGCAATCGAAGCTTTCGGCTTTCATGGAACACCAGTTCGAGCCCGGCGGCGAGCCGCTGCGCCTGAAGGGCTACCGCCTCACGCGCAAGATCGGCTCCGGCGGCATGACGGAGGTGTTCCTCGCGGTGCGCGAGTCCGACGGTCTTCCTGTGGTGCTGAAGGTGCTGGACGCGAGCGGCAAAGCGACCAGCGAGCACCTGTCGCGCTTCATCCAGGAGTACACGCTGCTCTCGCGCATCGAGCATGCGAACGTGATCCGCATCTACGACCAGGGGTTCACGGACGATCACGCGTACATCGCGATGGAGTATTTCGAGCAGGGCGACCTGCGCGCCGAAATCAAGGCAGGAATGACGCCGGACCGGGTCGTCGAGATCGTGCGGCAAGTGGCGCTGGCACTCGAGGCAATCCACGGGCGCGGCATCATCCACCGCGACCTCAAGCCCGAAAACATCATGCGCCGTCCCACCGGTTCGGTCGCGGTGGCGGACTTCGGCATCGCGAAGTCGATGATGCAGCAGGAAGACATGGCGCTCACGCAGACGCGCCATGGCGACGTGGTCGGCACGCCGTATTACCTCAGCCCCGAGCAGGCGTCGGGCCAGGAGATCACCACGGCGTCGGACCTGTACAGCCTGGGCGTGATGATGTTCGAGATGCTCACGGGCCAGCGCCCCTTCCGTGCGGAATCGCTGGACCTCCTGCTGGCCCATCACCTGTCGGCGCCGACACCGAAGTTGCCGCACGCCCGGAAAGCCATGCAGCCGGTGGTCGACAAGCTGATGGCGAAGAAGCCGGCCGACCGATACCCCGGCGCCCGCGCCTTGCTGGACGATCTGGACGATCGGGCGCTGATCAAGACCGTGGTGCAGCGCAAGCGCTGAACTCCTAGAATGGCTTGATGAACCCCCACGCTCCTTCACTTCGTGTAATCCGCTGCCCCCCGAGGGGGCTTCAGCCTCCTGCGGGCGGCCGTGCGGAGGCTGAATGATCTCCCGCGAACCCACTCTCGAGCGGCTGGCCACGGCCCAGCAGCTTTTGCTCGAACCCTTCGGCCTGAACGAAACCCATCTCGCCCGCGCGCTGTCGGAAATATCGACGCATGCGGTCGATGATGCCGACCTGTATTTCCAGTACACGCGCAGCGAAGGCTGGAGCCTCGAAGAGGGCATCGTCAAGACGGGCAGCTTCAGCATCGACCAGGGTGTTGGGGTTCGCGCGCTGTCCGGCGAGAAGACGGCCTTCGCGTATTCCGACGACATCTCCGAGGCGTCGCTGCTCGATGCGGCGCGCACGGTGCGCAGCATTGCGGCGGCGGGTGGCTCGGCACGGTCGCGAGTGGGCGAAAAGAAGATCGCCGGCAGCCGGATGCTCTACCACGGGCTCGACCCGATCTCGACACTCGACAGCACGGCGAAAGTCCAGCTGCTCGAACGCGCAGAGAAAAAAGCGCGGGCAAAAGATTCGCGCATCGTGCAGGTCATGGCCGGGCTCGCCAGCGAATACGACGTCGTCATGGTCGCGCGAGCCGACGGCACGCTGGCCGCGGATGTGCGGCCGCTCGTGCGCTTGTCGATCACAGTGATTGCAGAACAGAACGGCCGGCGCGAAATGGGCACCGGTGGCGGCGGCGGGCGATTCGGGCTCGCGTATTTCGACGAAGCCCGCATCGACGAATACGTGAACGACGCTGTCACGGCCGCGCTGACGAACCTGCAATCGCGTCCCGCACCGGCGGGCGAGATGACCGTCGTGCTCGGGCCGGGCTGGCCGGGCATCCTGCTGCACGAGGCGATCGGCCACGGCCTGGAAGGTGACTTCAATCGCAAGGGATCGAGCGCGTTCTCGGGGCGTGTCGGCAAACGTGTTGCGGCCAAGGGCGTGACGGTGCTCGACGACGGCACGATCAACGACCGCCGCGGTTCGCTGAACGTGGACGACGAAGGCAATCCGACGCAGCGCACGGTGCTCATCGAGGACGGCATCCTTCGCGGCTACATGCAGGATTCGCTGAACGCGCGCTTGATGGGTGTCGCGCCTACCGGCAACGGACGCCGCGAAAGCTATGCGCACATCCCGATGCCGCGCATGACCAACACCTACATGCTGGGCGGCGACAAGGTGCCCGAAGAAATCGTCGCAAGCATCAAGAAGGGCTTGTACGCGACCAACTTCGGCGGCGGGCAGGTGGACATCACCTCGGGCAAGTTCGTGTTCTCCGCGAGCGAAGCGTTCTGGGTCGAGAACGGCAAGGTGCAATACCCGGTGAAGGGGGCGACGATCGTCGGCAACGGGCCGGACGCACTCACGCGCGTGACGATGATCGGCAACGACATGTCGCTCGATTCGGGCGTGGGCACCTGCGGCAAGGAAGGGCAAAGCGTTCCTGTCGGCGTCGGCCAGCCCACGTTGCGCATCGACGGCCTCACAGTCGGCGGGACGGCCTGAGGCACACACCATGGAAATGGCATCGACCACGCCCAATTCGCGGCTGCGGCTCGATCCCATCACCAACCTGCCGAGCATCAACACGTTCGGCGAGCTTTCGAATTTCCTGCGTAGCGCTGTCGCCGACGAGGACAGCCGGCTGCTCTCGGAAAGCATGGCGCAGCTGTCGGTGCATGTGGAGGCGATCATTGCGTCACTGCGGGTCAATCGAATTCGTACGTCCGTCGCGCCGATGCTGGTGGACTTGCTCACGGTGCTGCGCGGACATCGCAATCTCGTGGTCAACCTCGGCCTGCCGTGGCGCGGTCTCTACGAATACGCTGCCTACCTGCAGGCGCTGAACAACTTTCGCGTGCTGATCGGGCAGTGGTTGCTCGATGGCGGACCGCGCAGCAAGGACCTCTTGCTGACGGCGGAGGATTTCGAGCTCGTCGCGTGGCGCACGCTGGGCGAAGGCATGTTGATGATCGACATGTACGAACAGTGGCTGGGCAGCGAACAGAAGGACCAGTCCACGCTCGGCTCGCTGGAAAAACCGCAGGTCGAACGCGCCGTGCAATGGTGGAAGAAGCTGCGGCTGTGAAATCCGTTTGTGCTACATTGGCGCTCATGCATTCGCGCTTCGCGTTTTTCTTCGGCTACTTTTGGTATCTCCCAACCACCGGCGGAAGAGAGAGTTGAACGCACGCAGCAAAGCATCCAGACACTCGAAAAACCGCCGGCACCCCCGGCGGTTTTTTCTTGCCCCCTTCACTTTCAGCACAGGAACGACGAGATGAACCCGCCCAAGACCGCCGCACAGCCCGAGGCCTGGATGACGCACCCCGCCGACAGGACGAGCGACACCGACGACCAGCGCATCAAGGACATCACCGTGCTGCCCCCGCCAGAACACCTGATCCGCTTCTTCCCCATCCGCGGCACGGCCGTGGAGAGCTTGATCAGCGACACGCGGCGCGCGATCCACAACATCATGGCCGGCAAGGACGACCGGTTGCTCGTGGTCATCGGGCCATGCTCGATCCACGACCCGGTGGCAGCGCTCGACTACGCGCGGCGCCTGAAGGAAGTGCGGGAGCATTACGCGGGCACCCTCGAGATCGTGATGCGTGTCTATTTCGAGAAGCCGCGCACGACAGTCGGCTGGAAGGGCCTCATCAACGACCCGTACCTGGACGAGAGCTTCCGCATCGACGAGGGCCTGCGCATCGCAAGGCAGCTGCTCATCGAAATCAATCGCGTCGGTCTTCCAGCGGGCAGCGAATTCCTCGACGTGATTTCGCCGCAGTACATCGGCGACCTGATTGCCTGGGGTGCAATCGGCGCTCGCACAACGGAAAGCCAGGTGCACCGCGAACTCGCGTCGGGCTTGTCGGCTCCGATCGGGTTCAAGAACGGGACCGATGGCAACATCCGCATCGCCACCGACGCGATCCAGGCGGCAGCGCGCGGGCATCACTTCCTGTCGGTCCACAAGAACGGGCAGGTCGCGATCGTGCAGACCAACGGCAATCGCGATTGCCACGTGATCCTGCGCGGCGGCAAGGCGCCGAACTACGACGCGACGAGCGTCGCGGCCGCGTGCAAGGACCTTCAGGCGGCGAAGCTTGCGCCCGTGCTGATGATCGATTGCAGTCACGCGAACAGCAGCAAGCAGCACGAAAAGCAGGTCGACGTGGCGCGCGACATCGCGGGGCAGATCGCGGGCGGCTCACGCTCCGTCTTCGGCGTCATGGTCGAAAGTCACCTGCAAGCCGGAGCGCAGAAGTTCACGCCCGGCAAGGACAAGCCGAGCTCGTTGGAATATGGAAAAAGCATTACCGATGCTTGTCTCGGTTGGAACGAATCACTGAATGTCCTCGAGATCCTTGCTGACGCGGTGAAGCGGCGGCGCAACTGAGCCGGCCCCGGGTCATTTACATGTAGTAACTGAGCGCTTATATTTGTGGCAATCTGATTGCGAGACGTATGGCGCTCGAACTACCTCTTCTCAGGCTGGGCGTCGCGGGCTTCGCGGACGAGCAGCTCCAGGCGCTTCGTGCCGTGCTGGCCGAGGGCGCGGGCACGGCGACGATATGGGAATCCGGTCCGATGGACGGCGCCGATGCGTGGTGGATCAACGGCGCACGAACCCAAGTCCTGGGCGTCGATCACGTCCGGGTGGCCCCTGGCACCGCGGGCGGGCGGTCGATCCAGATCAATATCGGGGATGTCGACCGTCCTCTCGCGTTCGCCCGCCCTTTGCCGCAGGCCTTCGAGGCGCCTTGCTCTTTCGATCTGGCGTCACCATCGAGCATGAAAGCGGTGCTCAGACAGTTCGAAGGCTGGCTTGCTCCAATCGTGGCGCAGTTCTGCCTTGCCTCCCACGTCGTCGATCACCAATCGGCGCTGGGCGCCGGACAATTCGAGCTGTGCCAGGGAACGCAAGTGCTCGCCATGGTCGACATGCAAGGCGAGGTGGCGGTCCGCTCGACACTGGGCCCGGGTGATTTCGAGGATACCTGGTGGCGACGGAGTACATCCGCGCCCGTCCCGGAACATTTCGCGCGAACGAGCCTTGCGCAGCTGATGTGGCAATACACCGTACGTACCCAGCGCGAACTGCTGCCCAAGCACTATCGAAGCGGGTTGCTGTATTTCCGGCGCGCGCCTCATCTGCCGCAACGGCTGATCAAGGATTCGCACCTTCTCATCATGCGCGAGCTGGTGCTCGCGCCTGCCACCTTCGAGGAACTTCAGCAGCGTTGCGGTTTCCCGGAAGCACGACTGGCACGCGAACTTGCGTCGCTTTATTTCGTCGGCAGCATCACGTCGAACCCGAAGCGCGCGGCGCGCATCGCTCCACGCACCGCAGGCCTGGACTCGGGGCCGATGCAAAGCCATCTCGATTCGTTCGTGCCGTCCGAACTGCCCGCGGCCCGCCGCCCGGCGGCGACGGACCTCACTGCGCCGGCGCCTCTCAGGTTCGATCACTGAGTCATCGCGCGGCCAATGCCGCCAGCAGCTTCGCGTGAATGCCGCCGAAGCCGCCGTTGCTCATGCAAAGCACATGGTCGCCGGGGCGTGCTGCGCGCACGACGTGCTGCACAAGTTCGTCGATGCTCCCGATGACGGTGGCCTTCGATCCCAAAGGCGCTAGCGCTTCTTCCGCGTCCCAGTCGAGCCCCCCCGAGTGGCAGAAGGCAAGGTCCGCCTGATCGAGACTCCACGGAAGCTGCGACTTCATCGCGCCGAGCTTCATCGTGTTGCTGCGAGGCTCGAACACCGCGAGGATGCGTGCGTTCCCCACCTTTCGACGCAACCCATCCACTGTCGTGCGGATAGCCGTCGGGTGGTGCGCGAAATCGTCGTAAACCGTCACGCCTGACACCTCGCCGCGAACTTCCATGCGGCGCTTGACGTTGAGGAACTTCGCGAGTGCGCGCGCCGAGTGCTGCGGCGGCACGCCGACGTGTTCGGCCGCGGCGATCGCTGCGAGCGCGTTGAGCTGGTTGTGCACGCCCGTCAAATCCCATTCGACGCGTGCGACCTCGGCGCCACGTTGCAGCACACGGAAATCATGCGGCTGGCCATCCGCGGTGAAGTCGTCGGTCGCCGCGCCGAATGTCCGGATCTCGCTCCAGCACCCCATGTGCAGCACGCGCGCGAGGCTTTCTTCGAGGCCGTTCACCACGACGCGGCCTTTGGACGGCACCGTGCGCACGAGGTGGTGGAACTGCCGTTCGATCGCCGTGAGGTCGTCGAAGATGTCGGCGTGGTCGAACTCGAGGTTGTTGAGGATCGCCGTGCGCGGGCGGTAATGAACGAACTTGCTTCGCTTGTCGAAGAAGGCGGTGTCGTACTCGTCGGCTTCGATGACGAAATGTTTTCCCTCGCCGAGCCGCGCGGAGATCCCGAAATTCGACGGGACGCCGCCAACAAGAAAGCCGGGCTTGAGGCCCGCGTCTTCGAGGATCCACGCGAGCATCGACGTGGTCGTCGTCTTGCCATGCGTCCCCGCGACAGCCAGCACATGGCGGCCTTGCAGGACGTTCTCGGCCAGCCATTGCGGACCGCTCGTGTACGCGAATCCTTCGTCGAGGATCGCTTCCATCAGCGGGTAGCGCGGCGTGCCGTCGGCTTGGCGCGCGCGGGATACGACGTTGCCAATCACCCACGCATCGGGTTTCAGCGAGATCTGGTCGGCCGCGTAACCTTCGATGAGATCGATGCCCAGTGCGCGCAGCTGGTCGCTCATCGGCGGATAAACGCCACTGTCGCAGCCTGTGACACGATGACCCGCCTCGCGGGCGAGCGCGGCGACGCCTCCCATGAAAGTGCCGCAGATGCCGAGAATGTGGATGTGCATCCGCCGATTATCGAGCGCGCATCACCTCACTTCGGGAAGCGCTCACGCAGCTTCACCTTCCAGAATTTGCCGGTCGAGGTGCGCGGGATCGCTTCGATGAATTCGTAGCGCTCGGGCAGTTGCCATTTCGCGAAGCTTCGATGGAGCAGATGCGCATTGAAGTCGTCCTTGTTCGCTTGCTGCCCCGGCTTGAGTACGACGCATGCCAGCGGCCTTTCGCTCCACTTCTCGTCGGGGATGGCGATCACCGCCGCCTCCGCAACGGCCGGGTGTGCCATCAGCGCATTCTCGAGATCGACGGAGCTGATCCACTCGCCGCCCGACTTGATGAGGTCCTTGGTGCGGTCGGTGATGCGTACGAAGCCGAGCGAATCGACCGATGCCACGTCCCCCGTGCGCAGCCAACCGTCGTCCGTGAACTTGTCGCGTTCGGCGACCTCGTGATAAGAGCCCGTGATGAACGGGCCGCGCACCTGGATTTCGCCGACGCTCTTGCCGTCCCACGCCTGCTCGCCTTCTTCGCCCCATACGCGCAAATCGACCAGGGGGACCGGCACGCCTGCGAGTGCGGCGCGGCGGTATTTCTCGTCGTCGCTTGCGTCCCGCACTTCCGCGCGCTGATAGGAGATCGTGCACACGGGCGACGTCTCTGTCATGCCCCAGCCTTGCTCGATCCACACGCCGTGCCTGTCGAAGGCGCGGATCAGCGATTCGGGCACGGCCGCACCGCCGACGAGCGAGCGCATGCCCTTCGGCAGTTTCCACCGTCCATGGTTCGGCGATCCTGCCGCGAGGGAAGCATCGAAGGTCTGGATCAGCGTCATCCAGATCGTCGGGACGCCGAGCGCCAGTGTCGGCGGCTCGACTTGCATCAGGTCGAGCAAATCGTCGGGATGCAGGTGCGGCCCGGGAAAGACGAGCTTCACGCCCAGCATGACGGCGCCATAAGGAATGCCCCAGCTGTTCGCGTGGAACATCGGCGTGACCGGAAGGACGACGTCGGTGCCGCGCAGTCCCCAGAAATCTCCCAGGCTCGCGACGAGCGTGTGCAGGATCGTGGAGCGATGCGAGTAGGCGACGCCCTTGGGCCGACCCGTCGTGCCCGACGTGTAGCACATCGCGATCGGATCGTTTTCGTCGTGGGGCGCGTATTCGAACGAATCGGGATCGGCGCTTGCAAGCAAGGTTTCGTAATCGTCCATCTCGGGCGGCGTCTTCGCGCCGGAGAAGGAAAAGACGATCACCCGCTCGAACTTGTGCAAGTGCGCAAACTGCTTGTACAGCGGCAGCAGCACGTCGTCGACAACGAGGAACCGGTCACCGGCATTGCCTGCGATCCAGCCGATTTCGTCGGGCGCAAGGCGCAGGTTCAATGTATGCATCACGCCACCGGCAGCCGGGACGCCGAAGTAGCACTCCAGATGCGCATGGTGGTTCCAGCAAAGCGTCGCAACGCGGTCGCCTTTTTTCAAACCGAGCGATTGCAATGCGAAGGCGAGGGCGCGCGTTCGGCGATAGAACTCGCCGTAGCTGTGCCGGCGCAGCGTCTTGTCCGGAAGCCGCGAGACGATCTCGTTGCCGGCAAAAAGTTTTCCCGCGCGCTCGAGCAGATGGTTGAGCGACAGCGGCGTGTCCATCATCGTGCTTCTCATGCGTGTCTCCGTTTTCGGGCCACTGTAGGGGCCAAGGCCATTTGCGGCAATGCAGAATGTCGAGAATGTTTGCCCGCCGTGCGGAGGCTGAATGGACAACCCGAAGTCGGAAATCGCGCAGGTGGCTGCGCGACTGGTCGTCGAAGAAGGGCTGGAATACGGCGCCGCCAAGCGCAGGGCGGTCAAGCAGCTGGGCCTGGGTGCGCGCACGGGGCTGCCGGACAACGATGCGGTCGAGGAAGCCGTGCGCGAATACATCTCGATCTTCTGTGCCGATACCCAGCCGCGCGAGCTCGCCGCGTTGCGAAAGTTGGCGCTCGTGTGGATGGAGCGGATGGCGCAGTTCCGGCCTTATCTGGGCGGCGCGGTCTGGCACGGGACGGCGACGCGCCTGTCGGACATCTACATCCAGCTTTTTTGCGACGACCCGAAATCGGCCGAGATTGCACTCATCGAAAACAACGTCGATTACGAGGCCCGCACAGTGACCGGCTTCACCGGCGAGCCGGTCGAAGCGCTCAGCGTGTCAAGCGTCAGCCGCGAGCTCGGCGAGGCCATCGGCGTCCATTTGCTCATCTATGACCACGACGATGTGCGCGGGGCCCTCAAGCCTGATTCCCGTGGTCGCACGCCTCGCGGCGACATCGCTGCCGTCCTCACATTGGTGGAGAATGCGTGACCCATGAACGCCGAAGCATTGCCGCAACCGTCCGAGTCCCGCCGCCGCGTTCTTCTTTATGCAGGGATAGGAGCCGCCGCAGCCATCGCGGGCGCGGCCGTGGCGATCCGGGAGCTGAGGGGCACGAGCTCAGGCCAGGTCGACCCGTCGCTTTGGTCCGCCAGTTTCGATACGCCGCAAGGCACTCAGCTCGCGATGCAGACTTTCCGCGGCAAGCCGCTGGTTCTCAATTTCTGGGCCACCTGGTGCCCACCTTGCGTGGCCGAGATGCCTCTTCTGGATGGCTTCTTTCGTCAAAATAGATCAAAAGGAATTGAAGTTATCGGGTTGGCAATCGACCAGCCAAGCGCGGTCCGAACTTTCCTGCAGCGCACGCCCGTCGGATATCCCGTCGGCCTGGCTGGGCTGGGCGGCACCGAGCTCTCGAAAATACTCGGCAACGAGAGCGGCGGGCTTCCTTTCACGGTGGTGGTCGGGAAGGATGGCTCAGTGCTCCAGCGTAGAATGGGGCGCGTCTCCCCAGCAGATCTGGGCCAGTGGGCGCAGTTGGCCTGAACCCTGCAGGCGTGCTTGCGCGATAGTTCGCGACCCCGATCGTGTCAACCCTGATCGCAAAATTAAATGAAAAAAGCGAGCAGAAACGGAAAGTAAGCGGATTTTGCTGTAAATTCGCCTTCCTTTCGTAGCTCAGAGGGTTGGGACCCATGGACCTCAGGAAACTGAAGACGCTGATCGATCTCGTGTCGGATTCGAACGTGTCGGAACTCGAGATCACTGAGGCCGAAGGCAAGGTCCGCATTGTCAAGGGCGGCGGCGTTCAACACATGGTCACTCCGGCCATAGTGCCAATGGCCGCCGGTGCACCTGCGGCAACCGCTGCGGCTTTGGCGCCTGTTGGGGCCCCGGCGACGACTTCCGCCCCTGCCGCACCCGCCGGCCACACCGTCAAGTCGCCCATGGTCGGTACCTTCTACCGCTCCGCGAGCCCGGGGGCAAAGTCCTTCATCGAGATCGGCTCACAGGTCAAGGAAGGCGACACCGTCTGCATCATCGAGGCCATGAAGATCCTCAACGAGATCGAAGCCGACAAGAGCGGCACGATCACGCAGATCCTGGTGGAGAACGGCCAAGCCGTGGAGTACGGGCAGCCTCTTTTCGTGATCGAGTAAGCGGCTTTCGATGTTCAAAAAAATCCTGATCGCCAATCGGGGCGAAATTGCGCTGCGGATCCAGCGTGCGTGCCGCGAGCTCGGCATCCGCGCCGTGATGGTCTATTCCGAGGCTGACCGCGAAGCCAAGTACGTCAAGCTGGCCGAAGAGGCCGTGTGCATCGGCCCTGCGCCGTCGGCGCAAAGCTATCTCAACATGCCCGCCATCATTTCGGCGGCCGAAGTGACGGACGCCGAGGCCATTCACCCGGGCTACGGCTTCTTGTCCGAGAACGCCGATTTTGCCGAGCGCGTCGAAAAAAGCGGGTTCCAGTTCATCGGCCCCACGCCCGAGTCCATCCGCATCATGGGCGACAAGGTGTCGGCCAAGCAGGCCATGATCAAGGCGGGCGTGCCGTGCGTGCCGGGCTCCGAGGGCGAACTGCCCGACAACCCCGTCGAACTGCGGCGCATCGCCAAGGCGATCGGCTACCCCGTGATCATCAAGGCGGCGGGCGGTGGCGGCGGGCGCGGCATGCGCGTGGTGCACACCGAGGCAGCGCTGGTCAACGCGGTGCAAATGACGAAGGCCGAAGCGCAGGCGGCATTCGGCAATCCGGCCGTGTACATGGAGAAGTTCCTCCAGAATCCGCGGCACATCGAGATCCAGATCCTCGCCGACAAGTTCAAGAATGCCGTGTACCTGGGCGAGCGCGATTGCTCCATGCAGCGCCGCCACCAGAAGGTGATGGAAGAGGCGCCCGCGCCAGGCATCCCGCGCAAGATGGTCGACAAGATCGGCGAGCGTTGTGTCGCCGCCTGCAAGCGCATCGGCTATCGCGGCGCCGGCACCTTCGAGTTCCTGTACGAGAACGGCGAGTTCTACTTCATCGAGATGAACACGCGGGTGCAGGTCGAACATCCGGTCACCGAGCTGATCACGGGCGTCGACATCGTCAAGACGCAGATCATGGTGGCGGCCGACGAGAAGTTGCCCTTCACCCAGCGCGATGTGCATTTGAACGGCCATGCGATCGAATGCCGCGTGAACGCCGAAGACCCCTACAACTTCGTTCCTTCGCCGGGCCGCATCACGATGTGGCATGCACCGGGCGGCCCCGGTGTGCGCGTCGATTCGCACGTGTACACGAACTACTTCGTGCCGCCCAATTACGACTCCATGATCGGCAAGATCATCGTGCACGGCGACACGCGCGAAGAGGCGCTCGCCCGCATGCGCACCGCGCTGCTCGAGACCGTGGTCGAGGGAATCAACACGAACATCCCGCTGCATCGCGAACTGCTGGTCGACGCGCGATTCATGGAAGGCGGCACCAACATCCATTACCTCGAAGAGTGGCTCGGTCACCATAAACGCTGATGTTCGAGTTGCGCCTGCTGTGTCCCGAGGAGCGGGTCGAGCCCGTCGGCGATGCGCTGGACGCACTCGACGCGCTCAGTGTTTCCGTCGAGGATGCCGATGCGCAGACGGATGCCGAGCAGGCTCTCTTCGGTGAACCCGGCTTGCCGCCGCCGAAAGAAGGATGGCAGCGCTCGCGCGTTATCGCGTTGTTCCCTGACGAGGATGCAGCAAGGCATGCGGCGCTCGTGCTCCAGGCACAGGACTTTTTCGACGCTTGCCGCGTTCTCGGCGTCAACGTCGTGCCCGATGAAGATTGGGTGCGCCTCACGCAGTCCCAGTTCGCGCCGGTTGCGATCACGGGCGATTTCTGGATCGTGCCCACCTGGCATGAGCCGCCCGCGCAGGCAAAACAAGTGATCCGCCTGGATCCGGGCCTTGCTTTCGGCACGGGCACGCACCCGACGACGCGCATGTGCCTGCGCTGGATCGCGCGGCATGCTCCCACGGGCAAGCGCGTGCTCGATTACGGCTGCGGCTCCGGCATCCTCGCGATCGGTGCGGCGCGCTTCGGTGCAAAGGAGATCGACGCGGTCGACATCGATCCGGCCGCGGTCGAATCCACGATGGCGAACGCAAAAGCAAATCAAGTGAGCCTCAATGCAGGCTTGCCCGACAAAGCCTCGGGCCGGTACGACATCGTGCTCGCCAACATCCTCGCCATGCCCCTGAAGGTGCTCGCACCGCTGCTTTGTTCGCAGGTCGCGCCCGGTGGTTCGCTCGTGCTGGCGGGCATCCTCGAGCGGCAGGCCGACGAACTGAAGCAGGCTTATGCACCGCACATGCGGCTCGAAGTCTCCGACACCGAAGACGGCTGGGTGCTGATGACTGCAAGCCGTTAAGGCCATCGCTATCTCTACAATCCCCGGCTCATGAGCCTGATCACGCGCTGCCCGGCCTGCGGGACCATGTTCAAGGTGGTCGCGGACCAACTCAGGATTTCGGAGGGCTGGGTCCGCTGTGGCCACTGCGCCGAAATTTTCGATGCGGCCGCGGACCTGCGCGACGAATCGGATATCGAACTGCCGACGGCAGCCGCGCCGCTCCTCGCGCGCGAAGAAACCCCCGCAGCCGAAGAAGAGGGCGTTGCCTCCTCGAGCTTCGCATCGTCCCTGCACAGCGAAGTGGACGAGAGCATGGTCGAAAGTACGCCCGATCCTTTCGAGATCGAAGAGCAGGCGCGCACCCTTCAGGAAGACCCGCGCGACCAACCCTTCGAACTGCGCCGCGCCGACGAGCCCGATGCCGAACCCGCCGGACCCTACGGCTACAGCCGGCCCACGCCGCTGGCGCCCGAGCCGGATTTGCACGATTTGATGTTCGTGCGGCAGGCGCGCCGAAAGGAGTTCTGGCGCCGGCGCATCGTGCGCGTGATGCTGGCGCTGTCGATCCTTGCGCTTGCTGCATTGCTGGCAGGCCAGGTCATCTGGCGCGATCGCGACCGGCTCGCCCTCACGTCGCCACAGTTGCGCCCGTGGCTCGCGCGCGTGTGCGGCGTGATGCGTTGCCGTCTCGGGCCGCCGCGGCAGATCGAAGCGATCGCGATAGAAACATCGTCCTTCAACAAGCTGCGTTCGGACACCTATCGCCTGAACGTCACGCTGCGCAACTCGGCCGGCAACGACGTCGCGATGCCGGCGCTCGAGCTCACGCTGACGGACTCACAAGACCAGCCGGTCCTGCGGCGAGTCCTCAACCCATCGGATTTCGCACCTTCACGCGCGGCGCTTGCCAGCGGCGACTGGTCCACGTCGATCGCTATCGCCGTCAATGCCGCCGTCGCCGGCGGACGTGTGGCGGGCTATCGCCTGCTGGCCTTCTATCCCTGATTTCCACCGAAAGAAAACATCCATGTCGGCCTTGATCTGCGGCTCGCTCGCCTTCGACACCATCATGACCTTCCACGGCCGCTTTGCCGAGCAGATCCTGCCGGACCAGCTGCACATCCTGAACGTGTCGTTTCTCGTGCCGCAGCTGCGGCGCGACTTCGGCGGCTGCGCCGGCAACATCGCGTACGGCCTGAAGCTGCTCGGCGGCACGCCGCTGCCGATGGCCACGGTCGGCAGCGACGGGCGCGAGTACATCGCGCGCATGCAGCAGCTCGGAATCAACACCGAGTTCGTGCGGGAAGTGGAGGGCACCTACACCGCGCAGGCGATGATCATGACCGACGTCGACAACAACCAGATCACCGCGTTCCACCCCGGCGCGATGACGCAGGCGCACCGCACGCGAATCGCAGCGCGCGAGGACATCAAGCTCGGCATGATCTCGCCCGACGGACGCGACGCGATGCTCGAACACGCGCTGCAGTTCGAGGCTGCGGGGATTCCTTTCGTGTTCGATCCGGGGCAGGGCCTTCCGATGTTCGACGGACGCGAGCTCGCATCGTTCATCGATGCCGCGACCTGGGTCACGGTGAACGACTACGAAGGCAAGATGCTCTCCGAGCGCACGGGCTGGTCGAGCGCGGAGATCTCGCGCCGCGTCGACGGCCTCATCGTGACGCTCGGCGAACACGGTTGCGACATCTGGACGAACGGCGAGAAGACGCACGTGCCGGGCGTGAAGGCCGCCGATGTGGTCGACCCGACGGGCTGCGGCGACGCGTGGCGCGGCGCGCTTCTTTACGGCCTGGAGCAGGGCTGGCCGCTTGCGAAATGCGCCGAGCTGGGTAACCGCGTCGGCGCGGTGAAGATCGCGAGCAAGGGCCCGCAGAACTGGGCCTGGAACGGCTAGCGGTTCAGCCTCTCGCGAGTGTCACGCCACCGTCCACGACGACGGTCTCGCCCACCACGTAGTCGCCGGCGCGCGACGCCAGAAAGATCGCCGCGCCGGCCATGTCTTCATCGGTGCCGATGCGTCCGACGGGCACGCGCTTCGCCACTTCATCACTGTGATCGCGCGCCTGCTTGTTCATCTCGGAGGCGAAAGGCCCGGGCGCAATGCCGCTGCACACGATGTTGTCCTTCGCAAGGCGCAGCGACATCCGGCGCGTGAGGTGGATGAGGCCCGCCTTGCTCGCGCTGTACGAATACGTCTCCCACGGGTTCACCGAGATTCCGTCGATGGAAGCGATGTTGATCACCTTCGCGGGACGGCTCTTCGCGCCTTCTTTCAGCAAGCCATGCAATGCCTGCGTGAGGAAAAACGGCGTCTTCATGTTCAGGTCGACGACCTTGTCCCAGCCCTTCTCGGGAAAGGTATCGAAGTCCTCGCCCCACGCTGCGCCCGCGTTGTTCACCAGGACGTCCAGCGACTTCTCGCGTGCCGAGTACGCCGCGACCAACTCGTTGACGCCATCGAGCGTCGAGACGTCTGCAGGAAGCGAGATGCAGGTCCCGAGCGCCGACAGCTCCTTGGCCGCGGCATCGCAAGCATCGGCCTTGCGTGCGGAGATGTAGACCTTCGCGCCCTGCGAGAGGAAGCCCTGCGCGATCATGCGGCCGATGCCGCGCGAGCCGCCGGTGACGAGGGCCGTTCGGCCCTGCAGCGAAAAGAGGTCCTTCATCATGGATTGACCGGCGCGCTGCTCGTGACAGCCTTCGCGGATTCGCGGCGGCGCATGCGCCGACGCTCCACGAATGCGTGAATCTCGCCGACCACGCCCTTGCGGAAAGCCAGCACGCAGATCACGAAGATCGCGCCGATGATCACCGTGACCCATTCGCCCACCTTGTCGGCGAGCGTGTCCTGCAGCGCGACCACGATGCCCGCGCCGACCACGGGGCCGAGGAAGGTGCCGACACCGCCGAGCAGGTTCATCAGGATCACTTCGCCGGACATCTGCCAAGTGACGTCGGACAAGGTCGCGAAACCCATGACAAGGCACTTGAGCGAACCGGCGAGCCCGGCGAGCCCTGCGGAGAGCACGAACGCGAGCAGCTTGTAGCGTTCGACTTCGTAGCCGAGCGAGATGGCGCGCGGCTCGTTCTCGCGAATCATCTTGAGCACCTGTCCGAACGGCGAGGTGACGATGCGCATGATGCCGAGGAAGCACGCGACGACCATCGCGACGACGAAGTAGTACATCGTGTTGTCGTTGTCGAGCGAGAGGATGCCGAGCAACTTGCCGCGCGGCACGCCTTGCAGGCCGTCTTCGCCGCCGGTGAAAGGCGCCTGCAGGCAGATGAAGAACACCATCTGCGACAGGGCCAGCGTGATCATCGCAAAGTAGATGCCCTGCCGGCGGATCGCGACCAGGCCGAAGACAAAGCCGAGCATCGCTGCAACGATCGCGCCGGCGATCACCGCGAGTTCGGGAGGCCAGCCCATAGCCTTCACCGTATAGCCGGTGATGTACGACGCGAAGCCGAAGAATGCCGCATGGCCGAACGAGAGCAGCCCGGTGAAGCCCAGCAGCAGGTTCAATGCGCAGGCGAAAAGGCAGAAGCAAAGCAGCTTCATCACGAGCACCGGGTACAGCCCGAGCATCGGCGCGGCAAGCGCGAGTGCGAGCAGCGCGATGTAGGTGAAGCGGATGGCGGGGTTGCGCGTCAGCATGTCAGGCTCCGCACGGCCGCCCGAAGGAGGCTGAGGCCCCCTCGGGGGGCAGCGCACT
>DATJJL010000096.1:0-6794 GCA_035492155.1 Ramlibacter sp.
AGTGTCACTTTCGAGTCGTCGGCTTCGACACCGGCAACGCGCGCCTCGAGGCGGAGTTTCGCGCCGGCGGATCGCGCGGCTTCAAGGAGCAGACGCTGCAGGTCGGCGCGATGGATCGTGAGATAAGGCGCGCCGTATCGCGCACTGAACGCCCCACCGAGCTGCATGCGCCCGAGTTCGCGGCCCCGAGCGGCGTCGCGCACGACGAGGGCTTGCGGAGCCGCACTCAAATCGTCGAGTCGGGCCCCGAGGCCCCAGCCGTGGAGCACGCGCGTGACGTTCGGCCCGAGCTGGATACCCGCGCCGACCTCGCTGAAGGCGCGTGCCTGCTCGAGCACTTGCACGTCGCAGCCCGCACGCCTGCACGCAAAGGCTGCGGCGAGGCCACCGATGCCGCCGCCGGCGATGGCAAGTGCGATCGTCATGCGGCGGATTGTGCCGCGCCCGCTTCAGGCGGCTTTTTGCAGCGGCGGCGCCAAGAGCACTTCGACGAGTTGCGATTCGGTGGTTTCCGCGACGCGGCCCGGCACGGCGCTGCGAAACTGGCGCGAGAGATATTCGCGAACACTGCGCGCTTCCTCGGCGCACTGCGCCACGAGATCGATCTGCGGCACGGGGGATGTCCATTGGACGAAGCCGGCAACGCTGTCGGCCAGCTCGATCGCCGTGGCGGGTTTCGTTCCGAGCCAGACCGCAAGCTTTTCCACGCCTTTCAGCGACTCGCGGACCATGCGATGGCCCATGGCCCGGCGCGACAGCACCTGCACGCGCGTCGTCCGGCCTTCGATCGGGAGATCGACATAGGCGGCGCCCACGTCGCGCGTGGTGAGATCCGAATTCGCAAAGCGCTGATACACCATCGGCACGCTGAAACGCTCGGCGAGCTTGCGAACGAAGTCGATCGAGCGCGTGTCGTCCGCACCGACGAGCGCGACACGCCGCGGCGGCTCGTCCGCGCCCATGGCGCAGGGCTCGGCAACGCGGCGCCACATTTCGCGCGGCTCGAGCGCGGGGCGGGCGTGCTCCACCGATTCGATGCGCCGCGCGAAATCCGCGGGCGTCTCGGGCCATTGCGTGGTGAGGATCGTGAGCGGCTCATCCAGCGTTGCCGGGCCGCGGCTGCGGTGGATGACGCGCGGCTTCGCATGCAGGCGCAGCTTCTTCGACGAACGCGCGAGCACGGTATTCACCGCATCGTCGCTGCCTTCCAGCCAAAGCAGGAACCAGCCGCTCGAATGCATCAGCGACGCGCGCAGGCCTTCCACCGGCTCGGTGACGGCACGCTCGCGCACGGCGAACAGTTCGTCCATCACGGAACCGTTGACACGCGAAAGGCTGGCTCGCAGGACGCGAGTGACGTTCATGATTGCGTTCGGCTGGGGAGTTGGTCGGTTCGGCCCGTCCCGGGCGCACCGTTGGGACCAAATTATTGAGGTCTGAAGTATTGCCGTCCAATGCATTGTGGCCCCAGAATCGATGCACCCAACGCATATCCATGGAACTGCGCCGCCTCCAGCACGTCGTCGTCCTTGCCGAGGAAGGCAACTTCCGCCGCGCGGCGGAGCGGGTCCATCTTTCTCAACCCGCGTTCAGCCGCAGTATCCAGGCCGCCGAGGCCGAACTGGGCCTGCCGCTGTTCGATCGCGGCCCGATCGAGGCGCGTTGCACACCGGCGGGCAAGTTCTTCGTCGAACGCGCGCGGGCGCTCCTGCTGCAAAACGGGCGGCTCGAACGCGACATGTCCATGTTTCGCGACCGCGAGGTCGGCGAAGTCACCTTCGGCACGGGCCCGTTTCCCGCTGCCACGCTCGTGCCCGCCGCGATGGCGCAGGTGCGCAAGCGCTATCCGCATGTCACCGTGCGCGTCCAGCTCGGCAACGCGCAGGAACTGCTCGATTGCGTGCGCCGCGAGGAACATGAATTTTTCGTCGCCAACGCGAGACGTGTGCCGCGCTCGGGCGAGTTCCACATCCGCAGCCTCGGGCGCATTCGCGGCGGCTTCTACGTGCGCGCCGGCCACCCGCTCCTCGAGCGCAAGTCATGGCAGATGAAGGACCTGCTGCCTTGCGGCATCGGCTCCGGCAAGCTGCCCGATGACGTGTCGCTGCAGCTTGCGAAAAGCATGGGCCTCGCCGAAGGCACGCGAGTGCCGCTTTCGGTCGAATGCGACGACGTGCACATCCTGAAGCGCGTCGCGCTCGACAGCGACACCGCGATCATCGCGACCGACGACCTGCTGGACAGCGAGCTGCGCGAAGGCCGGATGGTGCTGCTGCATGTGCGCGACTTCGCACCGGACCTGTCGCATTCGCAGGTCGGCATCGTGTCGCTGTCGGGCCGCACGCCGTCGCCGGCGGCGGCCTACTTCATGGAATCGCTGATCCAGCTCGCGAAGGATCAGGCCGGAAGCAGCTGACGCAGCACGAAAGGCAGGATGCCGCCGTGCCTGTAGTAATCGACCTCGATCGGCGTGTCGATGCGCAGCGTGACCGTGATCTCCCGCTTCGAGCCATCGGTGCGCGTCACCACCAGCTTCGCATCGCTTTGCGGCCGCAGTTTCGGGTCGGGAACGATGTCGACGATCTCGCTGCCATCCAGCCGCAATGATTGCCACGTGTCGCTGCCCTGGAGCTGCAGCGGCAACACGCCCATGCCCACGAGGTTGCTGCGGTGGATGCGTTCGAAGCTGCGCGCCACCACGGCCTTGATTCCGAGCAGCAGCGTGCCCTTGGCCGCCCAGTCGCGCGAAGAGCCCGTGCCGTATTCCTCGCCCGCGAAGACGACCGTGGGCCGGCCTTCTGCCATGTACTTCATCGCGGCGTCGTAGATGAACATCTGCTCGGTCTTGCCCTTGGCATCGCGGTAGATCGTGAGCCCGCCCTCCACGCGCGAGCCGTCCTCGCGCTGCGGGATCATCAGGTTCTTGATGCGAACATTGGCGAAAGTGCCGCGCATCATCACCTCATGATTGCCGCGCCGCGAGCCATAGCTGTTGAAGTCGGCGCGGCCCACGCCGTGCGCCAGCAGCCACTGGCCCGCGGGCGAGGTTTCCTTGATGGAACCGGCCGGCGAGATGTGGTCGGTGGTGATCGAATCGCCAAAGAGCGCCATGATCCGCGCGCCGTGCACTTCGCTGGTCTGCGCGCCGCCGACCTCGCCCTTCGCATCCATCTTGAATTCAGCGAAGAAGGGCGGCTCGGCGATGTACGTGCTCGTCGGCCATGTGTACGTCTCGCCGCTTACGCCGTGAATGCCTTGCCACAGCGCGCCCGGCTCGCTTTTCACCTTCGAATAATTCGCGCGGTAGGCACTGCCGTCCAGCGCGAACTTCATGAGCTTGTGCACCTCGTCGCTCGTCGGCCAGATGTCGCCCAGCCACACGTCCTTGCCACCGTGGCCCTTGCCGACAGGCTCTTTCATCAAGTCCTTGAGCACCGTGCCCGCGATCGCGTATGCGACGACCAGCGGCGGGCTCGCGAGGAAGTTCGCCTTGATGTTCGCATGGATGCGCGCCTCGAAGTTGCGGTTGCCCGAAAGCACCGCAGCGCAGACGAGATCGCTCTTCGTGATCGCCTCGTTGATCTCGGGCGCCAGGTCGCCAGAATTGCCGATGCACGTCGTGCAGCCGTAACCGACGACGTCGAACCCGAGCTTGTCGAGATAAGGAATCAGCCCCGATTTCTCCAGGTATTCGGTGACGATGCGCGAGCCGGGTGCGAGCGAGGTCTTCACATGCGGCTTCACGCGCAGGCCCGCTTCAACGGCTTTCTTGGCGAGCAAGCCTGCAGCCAGCATCACGCTCGGGTTCGACGTGTTGGTGCAGCTCGTGATCGCGGCGATCAGCACGTCGCCATTGCCGATCGTCACGTTCTTCACCGAGATCTCCGGCGGCTCCGCTTCGGAGTGCGCGGACGCGAGCGTCGGCTTGTTCGCTTCCATTTCGGCTTCGGACACGATCGCCGCGGGCTTGACCGGCGGGTTCGTGGGCACCTTCGGATCCTGCGCTTCGCCACCCGCGTGCAAAAGATGTCGCGACAGCAGCGTTTCGGCCGGCTGGTTGAATCCGTTGTCGGTGGCCGACTTGCTGAACAGCTCGACGAAGCGGCTTTTCACCTTGCCGAGGTCGATGCGGTCCTGCGGCCGCTTCGGGCCCGACAGGCTGGGCGTGACGTCCCCGAGATCGAGCTTGACCACTTGCGAATAGTCGACCTCGCCTGCAAGCGGCACGCCGAAAAGGCCCTGCGCCTTGTAGTAGCCCTCGATGGCCGCGATGTGTTCCTTCGTGCGGCCGGTGCCCTTGTAGTAATCGATCGTCTTCTCGTCGATCGGGAAGAAGCCCATCGTCGCCCCGTATTCGGGCGCCATGTTGCCGATAGTCGCGCGGTCTGGCACGGCCAGCGTGCGCGTGCCTTCGCCGAAGAACTCCACGAACTTGCCCACCACCTTGTGCTTGCGAAGCAATTCCGTGACGGTGAGCACGAGGTCGGTGGACGTGCAGCCCTCGCGCAGTTTGCCCGAGAGCTCGAAGCCGACGACATCCGGTGTGAGCATGTAGACCGGCTGGCCGAGCATCGCCGCTTCGGCCTCGATGCCGCCCACGCCCCAACCCACCACGCCGATGCCGTTGATCATCGTCGTGTGGCTGTCGGTGCCCACCAGCGAGTCGGGGTAGTAGATGCCCTCGTTCGTAGAGAAAACGCCGCGCGCGAGGTATTCGAGATTCACCTGATGAACGATGCCGAACCCGGGCGGCACGACCCGGAAGGTCTTGAAGGCCTGCATGCCCCACTTCATGAATTCGTAGCGCTCGCGGTTGCGCTGGAACTCGAGCTTCATGTTGAGGTCGAGCGAATTGCGATGGCCATAGTGGTCGACCATGATCGAGTGATCGACGACAAGATCGACCGGAACCAGCGGCTCGACAGCCGATGCGCGCTTGCCCAGCGCTGCCGCGGTGCTTCTCATCGCCGCGAGGTCCGCGAGCAGCGGCACACCCGTGAAGTCCTGCAGGACCACACGCGCGACGACGAAGGGGATCTCATCCGTGCGATCGGCTTGCGGAAACCAGTTCGCGACCTGGCGCACGTGCTCAGCCGTGACCTTCTTGCCGTCGCAATTGCGCAGAACGGACTCGAGCACGATGCGCATCGAGACCGGCAGGCGGTTGATCTTGGGATATTGCTTCGCCAGCTCGGGCAGCGAATAAAAGCGGCCGGGCTTGCCGGCGCCGAGCTTGAAACTCTGGAGGGTGTGTTCGAAAGCGTGGGGCATCGCGAGCCTCGGGTGTTGTTGCTCTTGGAGGGCTTTCATTGTGCCCTTGCCAATCACCCCTTGGTGCGACGATGCTTACTCAGCCATCTTTGCGAGCAGGGGAAGGTAACGCACCGCGAGCACGCCTTCGATCGATTTGAGCTGCGCGATGACGGAATCGCTCACCGCACTGTCCACATCCACGAGCGTGTAGGCCATGTCGCCGCGCGACTTGTTGACCATGTTGTGGATGTTCAGGCCCGCCTGCGCCATGGTCGTGGAAATCTGGCCGAGCATGTTGGGCACGTTCGCATTCGCGATCGCGACGCGGAATTTCGATTCGCGCGGCATCGTCACTTGCGGGAAGTTCACGGCGTTCACCACGTTGCCGTGTTCGAGGTAGTCGCGCAACTGGTCGGCAACCATCACGGCGCAGTTCTCTTCCGCTTCCCGGGTCGATGCACCCAGGTGCGGCAGCGCAATGACCTTCTGGTGCTTCATGATCTTGCCGCTCGGGAAATCGCACACGTACCACGCGAGCTGCCCGGCATCGAGCGATGCGAGCACGGCCGCATCGTTCGCGACGCCTTCGCGCGAGAAGTTGAGCAGCACGGTGCCCGGCTTGACCAGCGCGAGATTCTTTTCATTCACAAGGTCGCGCGTCGCGTCGACCAGCGGTACATGCAGCGAGATGAACGACGAATTGCGCATCACATCCGTCACGCTGGTGGCCTTCTTCACCTGCGCGGGCAGACTCCATGCAGCGTCGACGGTGATGTCGGGGTCGTAGCCCAGCACGTTCATGCCGAGCTTGATCGCTGCATCCGCCACGAGGCAGCCGACGCGGCCAAGCCCCACGATGCCGAGCGTCTGGCCCGCCAGCTCGAAGCCTGCGAAGCCTTTCTTTCCCTCCTCGACCTGCTTGTCGAGATCCTTCGCACCCGCATCGAGCCTGCCGACGAAACCGAGCGCGGGCGCGAGATTGCGAGCCGCCATCAACATCCCGGCGAGCACGAGTTCTTTCACCGCATTGGCGTTCGCACCGGGCGCATTGAAGACGGGAACGCCGCGCGCGTTCATCGCCTTCACCGGGATGTTGTTGGTGCCCGCGCCGGCACGCGCGATCGCGCGCACCGTGGCGGGGACTTCCATCGAATGCATGTCCGCCGAGCGGACCATGATCGCATCGGGCTCGGCGACGTCCTTGCCGACGACGTACTGCGGTGCGGGCAGCCGCTGAAGGCCGTTCTGCGAAATCTGGTTCAGCACCAGCACACGGAACGGCCCAGCCTCGGCGCCCTTAGGCATGTTGCGCCTCGAATTCCTTCATGTAGGCGACCAGCGCCTTCACGCCTTCGATCGGCATCGCGTTGTAGATCGACGCGCGCATGCCACCTACGGAGCGATGGCCCTTCAGCTGGATCATGCCCTTGGCCAGCGCGCCCTTGAGGAACGCATCGTCGAGCGCATCGTCCTTCAACTTGAAAGGCACGTTCATCAGCGAGCGGTCTTCCTTCGCAACGGGGTTCTTGTAGAACGCGCTC
>DATJJL010000097.1:0-4755 GCA_035492155.1 Ramlibacter sp.
ACTGTCGGACGAGCAGGCCCAGACCATCAAGATGAACGCGATCACCGAGTGGGCGGCGCTGCCGGCCACCGAGATGTTCCTGCGCGACAACCGCGGCGACAGCGATTTCTCGGCGTTCATGTCGATCTGGTTCTTCGAGGAGCAGAAGCATTCGCTGGTGCTGATGGAATACCTGCGCCGCTTCCGGCCCGACCTGGTGCCGACCGAATCCGAGCTCGACGCCGTCCGCTTCGAATTCGACCCGGCTCCCGCCCTCGAGACGCTGATGCTGCATTTCTGCGGCGAGATTCGCCTGAACCACTGGTATCGCCGCGCCGCCGAATGGCACACCGAGCCGGTCATCAAGCACATCTACGCCACCTTGTCGCAGGACGAGGCGCGTCACGGCGGCGCGTACCTGCGTTACATGAAGCGCGCGATCAACATCTTCGGCGACCAGGCCAAGGCCGCGTTCACCAAGGTCGGCGTGCTGATGGCCAGCGCGCGCCGCACGGCGCAGGCGCTGCACCCCACCAATTTGCACGTGAACAAGCAGCTGTTCCCGCGCGACACCATCCAGTCGCGCCTGCCCAATCCCGATTGGCTGGAGCACTGGCTCGACAAGCAGATCAATTTCGACCACGTGTGGGAAAGCAAGGTGGTCGAGCGCATCCTGCACAACATGAGCCTGCTCATGGACCGCAGCTTCAAGAGCGTGCAGGAGCTCAATCGCTACCGCAAGGAGCTCGCCGCGAGCCTCGGCGTGTCGGCCGCTCCCAGCGCGGCGTGACGGCGCCGTGAGCGCCTTCCTCGCGAAGATCGTTCCCCGCGCGCAGGCTGCGGCGCGCGCAGCGCAATTGCCGCAACCGGTCGTCTTCACCAACGGTGTGTTCGATGTCCTGCACCGCGGGCACGTCACTTACCTCGCGCAGGCGCGGGAGCTCGGTGCGAGCCTCGTCGTTGCGATCAACACAGATGCTTCCGCCCGTCGTCTTGGCAAAGGGCCCGATCGCCCATTGAACAACGAAGCGGACCGCGCCGCGATGCTCGCCGCGCTCGAATCCGTTTCGCTCGTCAGCTTCTTCGACGAAGACACGCCGCTCCAATTGATCCGCGAACTGAAGCCGGCGGTGCTGGTCAAGGGCGGCGACTACGAGATGGACAAGCTGGCCGAAGGCGCTTTCGTGCGCAGCTACGGCGGGCGTGCGCTCGCCATTCCCTTCGTCGATGGCTATTCGACGACGAACCTCGTCAAGCGGATCCGGGGGAGCTAGAAAACCGCGCGCCAGAGCGCGAGGATCGCGTCGCGCTCGGCCTTCATCGCATCGGCCTCAAGCTGCGTGGGCTCCTCGTTCAATCGCGCCTGGTGCTGCACGCGCCGCAGCTCGCGGTACGCTGCGGCCGCAGCTTCGCCAACACCTTCGGGCAAGAGCCCGCAGGCCTCGGCGCGATTCAAGAGCGCGATGTTGCCCAAGTTCGGGATGAGCTCGCGATGCAGCGCGGATTGCGACAGCACAAGAAACTGCACCGCGAATTCGGCATCGACCATGCCGCCCGGGCTGTGCTTCACATCGAAGCGCCCCGCGCGCACCGGCCGCGCCGCACGCACCTTGTCGCGCATCGCGACGATCTCGCGCTTCAGGGCCTGCGCGTCGCGCGGCGCGGTAATGACGGCCTCGCGCACGGCATCGAAGCGCGGCGAGAGATTTGGCATGCCGCACACGAAGCGCGCGCGCGTCATCGCCTGGTGCTCCCAGGTCCACGCCGTGTTGCTGCCGCGCTGCTGCTGGTAGTTCGCGTAAGCGTCGAAAGTCGTGATGAGAAGGCCCGAGCTGCCGTTGGGGCGCAGCGCCGTGTCGATCTCGAAGAGGTCACCCTCGGCCGTCTTGGTCGACAGCCAGTTGATGAGCTTGCGCACGAGGGCGCCATACGCTTCCGGCGCGCGCTCGTCGTCGTCCTCGTAGACGAACACGATGTCCAGGTCGCTGCCGTAGCCGAGCTCCTTGCCGCCCAGCTTGCCGTAGCCGATGATGCCGAACTGCGGCTCGTCACGATGGCGCAGCTTCAGGCGCTGCCAACACCAGCGCGCCGTGACGCGCAGCACGGCGTCGGCCAGCGCACTCAGGTCGTCGGACACCTGCTCCACGGTGAGCATGCCTTCGAGGTCGCGCGTGAGTGTGCGAAACACCTCCGCATGGTGCGCGCGGCGCAGCAAGTTCAAGAGCTGCTCGTCGTCGTCTTCGCCCGTGCGCTGCAGCGCGCGACGCCGGTCCTCCAGATCCGTCTCGAAATCGTTCGCATCGAACCGCTCGGAAAAAAGCTGTTCGCTCGCAAGTTCGTCGATCACGCCCGGATGCTGCAGGATGTAGCGCGCGGGCCATCGCGCAGCGCCCAAGAGGCGCAGCAGCCGCTCGTGCACGCCGGGGCGTTCCCACAACAGCGCCAGATAACTTTCGCGGCGCAGCAAGGGCTCGATCCAGTCGGCCATGCGCAGTGCAGCTTCTTCGGTGACGCGGCCTTCTTCGAGCCATTGCCCCGTGCGCGAAACCAGGCGCGACAAGCGTGCACGCGCGTCCTCGCGCAGCGCGAGAACACGAGGATGCCTGCTCCACGCCGCCACTCGCTCGCGCAATTGCGAAGGCAATTGCTCCAGCAGGCCGTCGAGATCGGGCGCTGCAGGCTTGCCACCCTTCGGCCCGTTGCATCCCTTGCATTCGCGCGTGCCACCAAGAAGCGTGTCGAACTCCTGCGCAACCGTTTCGCGATGGCCGTCGAGCTCGTGCAGGAACGGGCAGCAATCGGAATAACCCATCGTCTTCGCAAGCCACACGAGATCGCTGTCATCGTCGCATCCCATCGGCAGCACATGCGTCTGCTGGTCGTCCAGGTACTGGATGCGATGTTCGACTCGGCGCAAAAATTCGTAGGCGCGCGCGAGCGAATCGGCCGTCGCTTGCGGCATGAGGCCGGCGTTCGCCACCCGTTTGAGCGCGCTGAGGGTGGGACGCGTGCGCAGCTCCGGGAACTGGCCGCCGCGAACCACCTGCAGCAGCTGCACGATGAATTCGATCTCGCGGATGCCGCCGCGCGACAGCTTCACGTCGTTGGCGCGCTCGGGCCGGCCCGCGCTGCGCTTGGCCGCATGCTCGCGAATCTGCCTGTGCAGCACGCGCAGCGAATCGAAAACGTTGTAGTCGAGGTAGCGGCGGAACACGAAAGGCAGCACCACGCCGCGAAGCTGCTGCGCGCTGCCGTCCTCGATGCACGAGCGCGGCGCGACGACCCGGCTCTTGAGCCAGGCGAAGCGCTCCCATTCGCGCCCTTGCAGCAGGAAGTAGTCTTCCAGCGCGCCGAGCGAGACGACGGGGGGGCCGGAGTTTCCGTTCGGTCGCAAGGCGGTGTCGACGCGAAACACGAAGCCGTGCTCGGTGGGCTCGCCGACCAGCGCGAAGATCATGCGGGCGGCCTTCGCGAAATATTCATGGTTCGTGATGCGCCCGCGCCCGTCGACGCCGGCCGTCTCGCCCTCGTGGTCGTAGACGTAGATCAGGTCGATATCGCTGGATACGTTGAGCTCGCGCGCGCCCAACTTGCCCATGCCGACGATCCACAGGTTTGCGCGTTCCTTGCTGCCTTCCGCGATCGGGGCGCCATGCTCGGCGTCGAGCGCTTGTGCGGCTTCGTTGCACGCGGCATCGAGGGCGAATTCGGCAAGCTCGGTAACGGCGCATGTGATCGTGGAAAGCGGCGCACCTTCGTCGCAATCGAGCGTCGCCAGGCGCTCCATGACGAGCTGGCGCAGGATGCGCAACGCTGCGCCCGGCGCGTGGCCTTCGGCGCGCAGCTTTTCGTACGCCCGGGTCATCGTCTCGCGCGACGGCTCATCCTGCGCCAGCAGGGCGAGCTCGCTTGCGTAGCGGCGCCGCAGGCGCTGGACGAAGCGGGAGTGATCCGAGAGGGCCGCGCTTGCCGCGTCGGGTGAACCCGCGAGTTGGGCGAGGGTCATAATTCCTGAACGACCGATGATTTCATGACCGACAGCTCGCCCTTGCCGTCACGCCGCCTGAAGGCGTTTGCCGTCGTCGCGAAAGGCGCCCTCTGGCTGCTGCTGGCCGCCTGGCTGGTGCTGGCGCTGGCATGGGGGGCGCTTCATGCTTTCATTGTGCCGCGAATCGGCGAGCTGCGTCCCGAGCTGGAAACGCAGGCCTCGCGCGCACTGGGGATTCCCGTTCGCATCGGCCGCATCGAGGTCCTGAGCGAAGGCTGGATGACGCCTTCCTTCCAGCTGAGCGATGTCGTGCTGCTCGATGCGTCGGGGCGCGCGGCCCTGACCTTGCCGCGCGTGCTGGCGGCGGTTTCGCCTCGCTCGCTTCTTTCCCTTGGCTTCGAGCAGCTCTATATCGACCGGCCCGAGCTCGATGTGCGGCGCGACAAGTCCGGCCGCATTTCGATCGCGGGCCTGGATTTTTCGCAGCGGGGCGACGGCTCCTCGCACGGCGCCGACTGGTTCTTCTCGCAGCCGGAATTCGTGATCAAGGACGGCGTGGTCCGCTGGACCGACGAGATGCGAGGCGTTGCGCCGCTGGCGCTCGCCCATGTGGACTTCGTGATGCGCAACGGAGGGCGCCGCCACGCGCTGCGGCTGGACGCGACACCGCCGCAGGAATGGGGCGACCGCTTCAGCCTGCGCGGCATCTTCCGCGAGCCTTTGCTTTCGCGCAGCGACTCGCACTGGCAGGACTGGAACGGCGTCGTCCACGGCGACTTCGCGCGGGT
>DATJJL010000098.1:0-3427 GCA_035492155.1 Ramlibacter sp.
TACGGCGACGGCGCGAACTGGGCCAGCTTCTTCACGCGCAACCCGGGCAAATGCGTGGCCATCACCTTCCGATCGCACAGGCAGGAGTACGCTTCCGGCAACGTGCTGGAAGACCCGGAGCCGCGCACACGCGTCGTCGACTGCAAGGCGGACCGCTCCGACTGGTCGACGATTCTTTACGAGCTCAATCGAAACACGACCCAGGAAATCGTCAACACGATCCTGCTGCACGACGAATCGGACCTGCAGACGCTGTCGAACGCCATCGCGCTCAAGCGCCTGATCCGGATCAACGGTGGAACACAGGCGCTGAACCTGGATCAAATGGGCGCCGGACGCGTGCTGGGCCTGCCGGAGTTCGGCAAGAACCAGGACCATCTGCTGCAGTCGGATGTGGCGCGGTACTTCTACCTCTCGCAGCACTTCTACAAAGCGTTCGAGGAAGACTTCGAAGACGAGATGTCGGTGATCGACAAGCTGCTGCGCAGCGGCAAGTACAACGACCTGATCTCGGCCGACGAACTGCCGCCGACGAGCAAATCGCTCGCGAAACCCTGAGCTGACTCGCTCAGGCCGTCTGCGTGTTGCGCAGCCGGATGTGCAGCTCGCGCAGCTGCTTCTCGTCCACCGGCCCCGGTGCTTGCGTGAGCAGGTCCTGCGCGCGTTGCGTCTTCGGGAAGGCGATCACGTCGCGCAGGCTTTCGGCGCCGGCCATCAGCATCACGAAGCGGTCCAGGCCGATGGCGATGCCGCCGTGCGGCGGCGCGCCGTATTGCAGCGCGTCGAGCAGGAAGCCGAACTTCAGCTGGGCTTCTTCCGAGTCGATCTTCAGCGCACGGAACACCTTGCTTTGCACGTCCTCGCGGTGGATACGCACCGAGCCACCGCCAAGTTCGATGCCGTTGAGCACCGCGTCGTAAGCCTTCGCGAGGCAGCGGCCGGGATCGGTTTCCAGCCAGTCTTCATGGCCGTCCTTCGGCGACGTGAAGGGGTGGTGCACGGCCACCCAGCGCTGGCCTTCCTCGTCGAATTCGAACATCGGAAAGTCGATGACCCACAGCGGCTTCCATTCGCCCTTGATGAGGCCGTGGCTCTTGCCGAATTCGGAGTGGCCCACCTTCACGCGCAGCGCGCCGATCGCGTCGTTGACCACCTTCGCCTTGTCCGCGCCGAAGAAGATCAGGTCGCCGTCCTTCGCGCCGGTGCGCGAGAGAGTCTCCGCGATCGCGCGATCGTGCAGGTTCTTCACGATCGGCGACTGAAGGCCGTCACGGCCCTTCGCGGCTTCATTGACCTTGATCCACGCGAGACCCTTGGCGCCGTAGATCTTGACGAATTCGCCGTAGCTGTCGATGTCGCCGCGGCTCATCTCGCCGCCACCGGGCACGCGCAGCGCAACGACGCGGCCGTCATCCTGGTTCGCAGGGCTCGAGAACACCTTGAAGTCGACGTCCTTCATCACGTCGGTGAGTTCGGTGAATTCGAGCTGTACGCGCAGGTCGGGCTTGTCGGAGCCATAAAGGCGCATCGCATCCGAATGCTTCATGACCGGGAACGCGCCGATGTCGATGCCCAGCACGTTCTGGAAAGTGCTGCGGATCATGCCCTCGAACATCTCGCGGATTTCCTCTTCCTTCATGAAGGAAGTTTCCACGTCGATCTGCGTGAACTCGGGCTGGCGGTCGGCTCGCAGGTCCTCGTCGCGAAAGCACTTGGTGATCTGGTAGTAGCGATCGAACCCCGCGACCATCAAGAGCTGCTTGAACAGCTGAGGCGACTGCGGCAGCGCGAAGAACATGCCGTCGTGCACGCGCGAAGGCACGAGGTAATCGCGTGCGCCTTCGGGTGTGCTCTTGGTGAGCATCGGCGTTTCGATGTCGATGAAGCCGTTCGCGTCGAGGAACTTGCGCACCTCCATCGTCACCTTGTAGCGCAGCATCAGGTTGTTCTGCATGTACGGGCGGCGCAGGTCGAGCACGCGGTGGATGAGGCGCGTGGTCTCCGACAGGTTCTCGTCGTCGATCTGGAAGGGCGGCGTGACCGACGGGTTCAGCACCGTCAATTCATGCGCCAGCACTTCGATCTTGCCGCTCTTCATGTTCTCGTTGGTCGTGCCTTCCGGGCGCGCGCGCACCAGGCCCTTGACCTGCACGCAGAATTCGTTGCGCAGGCTCTCGGAGGTCTTGAAGGTATCGGCGCGGTCGGGGTCGCACACGACTTGCACATAGCCTTCGCGATCGCGCAGGTCGACGAAGATCACGCCGCCGTGGTCGCGACGGCGATTGACCCAGCCGCACAGGGTCACGGTCTGGCCCATCAGGGCTTCGGTCACAAGGCCGCAGTAGGTAGTACGAGATTGCATGGGGACGCCTTCAGGAAAGGACGCTGCCGCACGAGGCGGCGCGTCAGTGATTGTCGTTGTGGACGGCCGGGGCCACCACGCCCATCGAGATGACGTATTTCAGCGCCTCGTCGACGGACATCTTGAGTTCGATGCAGTCGCTCTTGCGCAGCATCACGAAATACCCGCCGGTGGGGTTCGGCGTCGTGGGGACGTAAACGCTCAGGTATTCGCCCACGAGGTAATTGGAAACGTCGCCGCCGGGAGTGCCGGTGACGAAGCCGATCGTCCACACGTCGGGCCGCGGCCACTGCACCAGCACCGCGGTGCGAAAAGCGTTGCCGCCCGGGGAGAACAGGGTGTCGGACACCTGCTTCACGCTCGAATAGATCGAGCGCACGACCGGGATGCGGGTGACGAGGTTGTCGCCCCACTGGGCGATCTTGCGGCCGAAGAAGTTGCTGACGACCGCACCGACGATGAGCAGGATGGCCAGCGTGAGCAGCACGCCGAAGCCGGGAATGTGAAAGCCGATCAGCCGGTCGGGCTGCCAGGCTTCGGGAAGGATCAAGAGCGTGCCATCGAGCGTCTGCACGATCCAGCGCAGCACGGCGAACGTGACTGCCACCGGCACGATGGCCAGCAAGCCGGCAACAATCCATTTGCGCAAGGCGGACATCGCTTTACCGGCTCTCAGCCCACGCCTAGTGGCAGGCGCAGGATGCGCCGCAGCCGCCCGCAGCCGACGGCGGCTCGGACTTCGGGGTGTCCGCGGGTTTGGATTCGGACTTGCTGTCGGACTTGGTGTCGGATTTGCTCTCCGATTTGGCGGTATCGGTCTCGGACGATGTCTTGGCGCCGCCGCGGAAATCCGTTGCGTACCAGCCGGAGCCCTTCAACTGGAAACCGGCGGCCGTGATCTGCTTGTTGAACGCCTGCGCGCCGCACTGGGGGCAGTCCGTGAGCGGAGCGTCCGAGATCTTCTGCAGGACATCCTTGGCAAAGCCACAGGATGCGCATTTGTAGGCGTAGATCGGCATGGCTGTGTCTAGGGGTGGCAAAGCCTTCAATTATAGGTTGGCCTGC
>DATJJL010000099.1:0-8994 GCA_035492155.1 Ramlibacter sp.
CTCGTCATGGCGACGCAGAACCCGATCGAAACCGAGGGCACCTACCCGCTGCCCGAAGCGCAGGTCGACCGCTTCATGATGAAGGTGCTGGTCGACTACCCGACGGACGAGGAAGAGTTCGTCATCGTCGAGCGGGTCACCGGCCCAGCGGTCACCGTGTCGCCGGTCGCGTCGACCGAACAGCTCGCCGCGCTCCAGCGCGAATGCCGGCGCGTGTATGTCGACCCGTCGCTCGTGCAGTACGCCGTGCGGCTCGTCTCGGCCACGCGCAACCCGGACAAGCACGGCCTGAAGGACCTGCGCAAGTACATCACCTTCGGCGCGAGTCCGCGCGCGACGATCAACCTCACCGAAGGCGCACGCGCGCTGGCGATGCTGCGAGGGCGCACCTACGTGCTTCCCGAGGACATGAGCGATCTCGTCCCGGATGTGATGCGGCACCGCATCGTGCTGTCGTACGAGGCCTTGTCCGAAGGGTTGACGCCGGACGGGCTGGTCGGCCGCATCATGGCGAAGATTCCCGCGCCCGCAAAACCGCTCGAACATGAGAAGCTGGTGGCGTAAATTGGCCCCCGCCCGAAGCGCCTCCGGCGCCTCCCCCCCAGGGGCCGAGAACGTTCTTCGGCGCCTCGAATGGACGGTCATTCGCCGTCTCGACGGCATGCTGCAGGGCGATTACCGCACGCTGCTGCGCGGCACGGGCCTGGACTTCGCCGACCTGCGCGAATACCAGCACCACGACGACGTGCGCCACATCGACTGGAACGTGACAGCGCGCCTCACGATCCCGCATGTGCGCGAGTTCACCGAGGACCGCGAGATGGCCGCGTGGTTCCTCGTCGACCTGTCGCCCTCCGTCGATTTCGGCTCGGGCGAGCAGCGCAAGCGCAATGTGTCGGCCGAGTTCGTCGCGGTGATCGCGCGCCTGCTCACGCGGCACGGCAACCGCGTTGGTGCCATGCTCTACGGCTCCGGCGTGGATGAGGTCATTCCCACGCGCGGCGGCCGCCGCCATGTGCTGCACGTGCTCGATGCGATCATCAAGCGGCCGGAGGAGCAGGCACAGGGAACCACCCGCCTGCGCGCGCTGCTCGAAGGCGGCGCTGCGCTCGTGAAGCGCCGCTCCACCATCTTCGTCGTCTCCGATTTCATCAGCGAGCCCGGCTGGGAACGTGCGCTCGCCCTCCTCGCGCAGCGGCACGAGGTCGTGGCCGTGCGCGTGATCGATCCGCTCGAGCTCGAGCTGCCGGATCTCGGTCTCGTGACGATGCGCGATTCCGAGACGGGCGAGCAGATCCTCGTCGACACGCACGACAAGGGCTTTCGCACGCGCTTCGCGCGTATTGCCGCGCAGCGGGAAGCCGAGCTGCGCGAAGCCTTCGTCGCCGCAGGCGTCGACGCGCTGGAGCTTTCCACCGACGGTGACCTCGTCGACGCCGTGGTGCGCTTCGCAGAAATGCGCAAGCGCCGCGCGCGGCTTTCCACCGGCGGCGCGTTCCCTGTGCACTTGCAGAGGTCGGCATGACATTTTTGTGGCCGCAATTTCTCTGGTTCGCGGCGGCGCTGCCGCTGCTCGTGCTGCTCTACATCTGGCTGATGCGACGGCGCAAGAAATACGCGGTGCGCTACGCATCGCTTTCCATCGTGAAAGATGCGATGGGCGCGCGGCAGGGTTTCAAGCGCCACATTCCGCCGCTGCTCTTCCTTCTTGCGATGGCAGCGATGATCATCACGATGGCGCGGCCGGTCGCGGTCGTGACGCTGCCGTCGAACCAGCAGACCATCATCCTGGCCATGGATGTGTCGGGCAGCATGCGCGCCACGGATGTGCTGCCCAGCCGCCTCGTGGCTGCGCAGAACGCCGCGAAGTCGTTCATCTCGCAGCTTCCGCGGCACGTGCGTGTGGGCATCGTCGCTTTCGCCGGGTCGGCGCAAGTCGCGCAACTGCCCACGACCAATCGCGACGATCTCGTCACCGCCATCGATCGCTTCCAGCTGCAGCGCGCCACGGCGACAGGCAACGCGATCGTGATCTCGCTGGCCACGCTTTTCCCGGACGACGGCATCACGCTCGAATCGATGCAGACCGGCCGCGACCGGCAATACGGCTTCTCGCTGGACGAGGAAAAAAAGCCGCAGAAGGAGCGCCAGCCCGTCGCGCCGGGCTCCTACACGAGCGCCGCGATCATCATGCTCACCGACGGCCAGCGCACGACGGGCGTGGACCCGCTCGATGCCGCCAAGCTCGCCGCCGACCGCGGCATTCGTGTCTACACGGTCGGCATCGGCACGGTGGAAGGCGAGACGATCGGCTTCGAGGGCTGGTCGATGCGCGTGCGCCTCGACGAGGACGCGCTCAAGGCCGTCGCGCGAGCGACGAACGCCGAATACTTCTATGCGGGCACCGCGCAGGACCTCAAGAAGGTCTACGACGCGCTCAGCTCCAAACTCACGGTGGAGAAGAAGGAGACCGAAGTCTCCGCGCTCTTCGCCATGGCGGCCGCCGCGCTCGCGCTGCTGTCGGCCGCGCTGTCGGTGCTGTGGTTCAACCGGATACTTTGACTCAGGCTGACGAGCCGCAGCGCTTGTCCAAGCTGGTCGCTGCCCGCGTGCCGTGCTCGCGCCGCGAAGCGGAGCAATACATCGCCGAGGGTTGGGTGCGTGTGGACGGGACAACCGTGAATGAGCCGCAGTTTCGCGTCACCGATTCGCAGCACGTCGAGATCGACTCGCAGGCACGCCTGCAACCGGTGCTTGCGGCCACGCTGCTGCTGCACAAGCCGGCGGGTGCGAGCATCGAAGAAGCGCGCAGCCTGCTCGGCGCCGCGAGCCACTGGGCCGGCGACAAGTCGGGCATCCGGCGTACCAAGGCCCACACCGTTGCGTTGAAGGCGCCGATGCCGCTGCCGCCGGATGCAAGCGGCTTGTCCGTGTTCAGCCAGGACGCGCGCGTGCTGCGCAAGCTCACGCAAGACGCGGCGCTGATCGAGCGCGAGCTCGTGGCCGAAGTGACCGGCACCATCGCCCCCGATGGCTTGGCGCGCCTTCGCCAGGCCGCATCGCATGTGAGCTGGCAAAGCGAGACGCGCTTGCGCTTCGCGGTCAAGGCCGTCGAGCCGGAACGCATCGCATCGATGTGCGCGCAAGTGGGGCTGCGGCTCGTCTTGCTCAAGTGCATCCGCATCGGGCGCGTCCCGATGGCCGGCCTGCCCGTGGGCCAGTGGCGGTACCTCTTGCCGCATGAGCGCTTCTAGCATGGTGCGCGAAGACGAAATCGAATTCACCGCCATGCGGGCGCAAGGGCCCGGGGGCCAGAACGTCAACAAGGTTTCGACCGCAGTGCACCTGCGCTTCGATATCCGCGCATCGTCGCTGCCGCAGGCGGTGAAGGATCGTTTGCTGGCATTGCCCGGCCGCAGGGTGACGAAGGACGGCGTCCTCGTTTTGAAGGCGCAGACTTCGCGCAGTCAGGAACAGAACAAGGCTCTCGCGCTCGCGCGGCTCGAGGAGTTCGTGGCGCAAGCGTCGCAGGTGCAGGCGCCGCGGCGGGCGACGAAACCTACTTATGGGTCCAGGCAGCGAAGGCTGGAGGGCAAAGCGATTCGCGCAGAGGTGAAGGCGGGCCGGCGCAAGGTGGATGAGTGACTGCCGCTCACGCGGCCCCGTGACACTTCTTGTATTTTTTCCCGCTGCCGCAAGGACACGGATCGTTGCGGCCGGGCTCCGCGGCCTTTCGCACCGGATCTATTCGCGGCCCGACGCTGCGCCACAACTGCCGCAAGTCGTACACGGCCCAGATCGCGGCACCCACGGCGTCGAGACGCTCGTTGCTCACGCTCGGCGGCCCGTCTTCACGGTACATCGACACGGCGGGTTTGCCCGCATCGCCTTCGGTCAGCGCAACGATGTTCGAGAGCGCGGCATCGAGCATGACCGCTGCATCGTGGTCGCGCGGCGGCTGCCAGTCGTCCGGCCAGTTTTCCACCGCATACATGAAGCCCAGCGCCCACACCTGCGCATAAGCCGGCAGGTTTTCGGTGTCGCCTTCGGCTCTGTCCTCGGCGGCAAGCGCCAGGATGGCACCCAGCGTGTCCAGTGCTTCGGGATGGTAGGTGCGCTCGTCTTCCAGCACTTCCACCGGCTCATCCAGTGCACGCGCAATCTCGTCGCGACGGCGGCGCCAGCGCCACACGAACTCCATGTGCTCCATGGGCCGAAAGCCCTCTGCGAGCAACACGGGCCAATACTCGTCGGCAGCGACCTCGCGGCGCATGCATACCAGCGCGCAGAGAAAGCCTTCGCAGAACTCCCACTGCGGAACCTCTTCGTTCTGCTCGCGCAAAAGGTCGAGCTCGTCGTCCAGAAAGTCGAAGTCCTCCGGCGCGAGAGGGCCGGGATCGGGTGCGGTCGCTTGGGTCACGGGTGTCCTGGTGGAACTGGAGAACGGATTATCCGGTTGGGTCCGCTGCGGATCCTCGCGTTCTCCTACAGGCAGCGGGCTGGGCGAGCCCCTAGGATCAGCGATGGCTGCGTCCTCTTCGGCTGCCCCGATACGCCTGTCGAGTTTCCTGCGCAGCAATGCAGCGGAAATCCTGCGCCAGTGGGACGAGTTCGCCTCCACAGTCGAACACACCGGAAAGCCGCTGGACAGGGCGGCGCTGCGGGACCACGCCGGCCAGATATTGCAGGCCATTGCCGCCGACCTCGAACGGCCGCAAAGCGAGGCCGCGCGCGACGCCAAGTCGAAGGGCGACGCGCCGCGCAATCCGCTCGCCGGCGATACCGCGGCCGAGACGCACGCGGACACGCGCGTGCTGGCGGGCTTTGCCATCGACGCGATGATCACCGAATACCGCGCGTTGCGGGCCACCGTCCTTCGCTTGTGGGCGCGCACGCGCGGCGAACGCGGCGCCGACGAACTCGAGCAGCTGACGCGTTTCAACGAAGCCATCGATCAGGCCATCGCCGAATCGGTGTCGCGCTATTCGGAGCAACTCGACGAGGCCTCGAACGTGTTCATCGCGGTGCTCGGCCACGACATCCGCAATCCGCTTAACACGATCCGCTTGTCCGCGGAACTTCTCGTGCGCTCCGGGCAGGTGTCCGCCACGTCGGCGCGGCCGATCATCAACGCCGCGGCGCGCATCCAGCGGCTGATCGAGCTCATGATCGATTTCTCGAGGGCGCAGGCGGCTTCCGCGATGCCGCTCGCGCGCGCGCAGGGAGACCTGGAAAAGCAATTCAGGAGCATCGTGGAGGAAACCCGCGCGCGGCATCCTGCCGTGCCGGTGAAGTTCATCGCCGAAGGCGACTTCGCGGGCTGGTGGGACGAGGGGCGCATGGGGCAGCTTTTGTCCAACCTGCTCGAAAACGCGATCCTGTACGGTGCGGCCGGACGTGAGATCACAGTGTCGATGTCGGCGAGCATCGACCAGGTGAACTTCTCGATCAACAACGAGGGGCAGCCGATCGCACCCGAGGATCTGCCCCGCATCTTCGACGCCGCGCATCGCGGCGGCGCGCAGCAGGACAAGGCGCCCGAAGGGCTGGGGCTGGGCCTTTACATCTGCCGCGAGATCGTGCGCGCGCACAACGGCTCGATCGGCGTTCGCTCCGACTGGCAGACGGGCACGACATTCACGGTGAACCTCCCGCGGGTTGCGCCGGCAGCAGTTGACCGCCCTGCAAGCTGAACACCCGGGCGCACCGCCGCGCCAGCTGCTCGTCGTGCGTGACCAGAATGAACGCGGTGCCGCGTTCGCTCGCAAGACTCATCATCATTTTGAACACCGCGTCGGCGGTGCTTCGATCGAGGTTGCCGGTCGGTTCATCGGCCATCACGCAGGCCGGGTGTGTGACGAGAGCGCGCGCGATCGCCACACGCTGGCGCTCGCCACCCGACAGCTCGGCCGGGCGATGTTTCACCCGCTCGCCGAGCCCCACCGCTTCGAGCATGCGCTGCGCCTGATCGTGGCATTCGTGCGGCGGCAGGCGCCGGATGCGCAGCGGCATGGCGACGTTGTCCAGAGCGGTGAATTCGGGCAGCAGGTGATGAAATTGATAGACGAAGCCCAGATGCCGGTTGCGCAGCCGCCCCTGCGCCGCCGCGTCGAGCTGCGTGAAGGCCTGGCCCATCAGGCTAACCTTTCCCGCTGTCGGTGTGTCGAGCCCGCCCAGCAAGTGAAGCAGCGTGCTCTTGCCCGAACCGGAAGCGCCGACGATTGCGATCGTCTCGCCTGCATGCACGGTGAGGTCGATGCCCTTGAGCACCTCGATGTCGATCTCGCCTTCGTGAAAGCGCTTCTTCAGGCCCTGTGCTTCGAGAACCACCTCACTCATACCGAAGGGCCTCGGCAGGGTTGACGCGGCTCGCGCGCCAGCTCGGGTAGATCGTCGCCAGGAAGGCGAGCACCAGCGAAAACACCACGATCGGCACGATGTCGGAGCGCTGCGGATCGCTGGGCATCTTCGAGATCAAATAGATGTCGCGCGGCAGGAAGCTCACGTGCAGCAGATGCTCGATGAAGGGCACGATTACGTCGATGTTGAAAGCCACCAGGAGCCCGAGAAGCAAGCCTGCGAGCGTGCCGATCACGCCCACCGCCGCGCCCTGCACGACGAAGATGCCCATGATGCTGGACGGGCTCGCGCCCAGCGTGCGCAGGATCGCGATGTCCGCGCGCTTGTCCGTCACCGTCATCACGAGCGTGCTCACGAGGTTGAACGCGGCCACTGCGACGATCAGCGTGAGGATGATGTACATCATCCGCTTTTCCACCTGCACGGCGCCGAACCAGGTGCGGTTCTGCTGCGTCCAGTCGCGCACGATCGGGTTGCCCGAAAGCTGGCCCGTGAGTTCTGCGGCCACTTCGGGCGCCTGGTTCAGGTCCTTGAGTTTCAGGCGCACGCCGGTCGGCGATTCGAGGCGATAGATGCGCATCGCGTCGTCCATGTGGATCATGGCAAGGCCGCTGTCGTATTCGTAGTGTCCGGAATCGAATGTGCCCACCACTGTCATCTGCTTCAGGCGCGGGATGATGCCCGCCGGCGTGACCTGCCCGCCCGGCGCGATGAGCGTGATGGGATCGCCCTCGCGCACACCCATGATTCGCGCGAGCTCCGCGCCCAGCACGATGCCGAATTCGCCGGGCTTCAGCCGCTGCAGCACCTGCTGCGTGTTCGCCGCGAGATCGGTGACCTGCGCCTCGCGCGTGGGATCGATGCCGCGGATGATCGCGCCGCGCATGTCCTCGCCGCGGGCGAGCAGGCCTTGCGACGCGATGAAGGGCGCAGCGCCGATCACTTGCGGATTGCGACGCGCCTCCTCGATGGTCTTGTTGACGTCCGGAAGCGGGCCGCCACCGGGACCGTAGATCTCGATGTGCGACACCACGCCGAGCATGCGATCGCGCACTTCCTTCTGGAAGCCGTTCATCACCGACAGCACGATGATGAGCGCCGCCACGCCCAGCGCGATGCCGAGCATCGACACACCCGAGATGAAGGAGATGAATCCGTTGCGGCGCGTCGCGCGGCCCGCACGCGTGTAGCGCCAGCCAAGCGCGAGTTCGTAAGGGATCATTGCCACGGGGCGCATTCTCTCATCGCGGACAATACCGGCCATGTCGGACGGCTCCCACCTGCTCATCCCCTTCGCGGCCAGCGTCGACGAGGGCTGTGCGCAGGCGCTCAAGGCATTGGAGCTGCCGAACATGGACAAGCTCCTCGCGCGGCTCCAGCCCAAGGGCGCCGATGAAGGCGACGCACATTCGCTATCGATGCCGCACGAGCGCGCGCTCGCGAGCTTGCTGGGCCTGAACGCACCCGACGGCTGCCTGCCCTGGGCGGCATGGCAAGCATCGCAATCGGGGCGCGACACGCAAGGCGCAGCTTGGGCCCGCATCACGCCTTGCCACTGGCAGGTTGGGCAGGACCACATCGCCATGGGACATCCGCAGCAGCTCGGCCTGTCGGCGGAGCAATCGCAGGCACTCCTCGCGGCGATGAAGCCGTGGTTCGAGGAAGACGGCATCGCGCTCGAATACGAAGCGCCCACCCAGTGGCTCGCTCGCGGCGAGGTGTTCCGCGGTTTCGCGTCCGCGTCGCTCGATCGCGTGATCGGGCGCGTGATCGACTCCTGGCTGCCGCGCGGCCACGAAGCGCGCACCATCCGCCGCCTGCAGCAGGAAATGCAGATGCTGCTTTATACGAACGACGTGAACGAGGAGCGCGCGCTGGCGGGGCAAAAGCCAGTCAATTCCTTTTGGGTGAGCGACGCGGGTGCGCTGCCCGATTCGCACGCCGAACGCCTGCCCGATGAACTCGTCGTCACAAACGGCCTGCGCGATACCGCACTCATGGCCGACTGGAACGCGTGGGCTTCGGCCTGGACGCGCATCGACGAAACCGACTGCGCCGCGCTCCTCAAAGCGCTAGCCCGCGGGGAACATGTCTCGCTGACCTTGTGCGGCGATCGCAATGCGCGCACATTCGCGGGGACGGGCGGCGGGCTCTTCGGAAAACTGGCATCCGCGCTGCGCGGTTCACGCCGTGCGGCCGTTCTCGAATCACTATGAAGATCCTCACCCGCGACATTCCGCCGCGCGCCGCCTGGACACTGGAGCAGGCGGGCGTGCATCCGCTGCTCGCGCGCCTGTATGCCGCGCGCGGGGTGCTCGTCGCGGACGAACTCGACGACGGCCTCGGCCGCCTGCTGCCGCCCGCGGGCATGAAGGGCCTGGCCGAAGCGGCTGCGCTGCTTGCGGACTCGATTGCTTCCGGCGGCAGGATCTGCATCGTCGCCGACTACGACTGCGACGGCGCCACCGCCTGCGCCATCGCGCTGCGCGGCCTGCGCTTGCTCGGCGCGCAAGACGTCGACTACCTCGTGCCCGACCGTGTGGTCGATGGCTACGGGCTCACGCCATCGATCGCCGAACGCGTGAAGCAGCGCGGCGCCAAGTTGCTCGTCACCGTGGACAACGGCATCGCGAG
>DATJJL010000100.1:0-2502 GCA_035492155.1 Ramlibacter sp.
CACACTGGAAGAACGCGTGATGGATGGCCTTGCGCTCGTGCCCGAGCGGCGCGAGCTGTTCGGCACGATGCCGGTGGAAGACAACCTGCTGCTGGGCGGCTGGCGCGCGATGAAGCTTCGCATGCCGGGGCGCGAAGCCGAGCTCGATCGCGTGTACGAGCTTTTCCCGCGGCTGAAGGAGCGACGCACGCAACTCGCAGGCACGCTCTCGGGTGGCGAAAGGCAGATGCTCGCCGTCGGCCGCGCACTCATGTCGCGGCCCAAGCTCCTGATGCTCGATGAGCCCAGCCTCGGGTTGGCCCCTCTTGTGGTGCGCGAGATCTTCCGCATCATCGACACCTTGCGCGCGAGCGGCGTGAGCATCCTTCTCGTCGAGCAGAACGCCCGCGCCGCGCTGGACGTCGCCGATTTCGGCTACGTGCTCGAAACCGGCGAGCTGCGGCTCGAAGGCCCGGCGAGCGAGCTCGCGCACGATCCTCGCGTGATCGAAACTTACCTCGGCTCCTCGCGCAACAAGAAAGCCGCGTGAACATGGGAGCCACATTGCGCAAACACTCGAAAGTCGATCCTGCCGCCTCGGTCGAGAAGGTCGACACGAGCTACCTCGAAAGCCTCATCGGCTACAACGCGAGGCGCGCGGCTCTGGCGGTGATCGAAGTGTTCCTGCAGCGCATGGCGGGCTACGACTTGCGGCCGGTGGATTTTTCCGTGCTGTCGCTCATCACGCACAACCCGGGCATCACGTCGCGCCAGCTGTGCACGACGCTCGGCATCCTGCCGCCCAACCTCGTCGGCATGGTGAGCGCACTGGAAAAGCGCGGGCTGATCGTGCGTCATCCGCATCCGCGAGACGGCCGGGCCATGGGTTTGCATCTGACTGGTGCCGGCCGGACGCTGATGCGCGATGCCGAGCAGACGGCCGCGCAGCTCGAGTCGGAGGCCGCCGCGAAACTCAGCGAAACGGAAGTGAAAACCCTGATCAGGCTGCTGCAGAAGGTCTACCTTTAGATCGCTATTGTTTCCATAGCAGGATCTGCGTACACTCCCTTCCCCGCCTTCGAAAAGAAAGGCGCCCGAGGAGGAAGATGAATTCCAAGGAGCAAGCCGCCGTCGGCCAGTTGTTCGGGCTGCTGGAAGCGCGGTACGCCATTCGCGTGCTGTGGGCTTTGCGTGACGGTCATCCGCAGACTTTTCGTTTGCTGCAGGACAGCGTGGGCGGCATCACGCCCAACACGCTCAACACACGCATCAAGGAACTGCGCGAGGCCGGCCTCGTGTATCACAACAACGAAGGTTACGTGGTGACGCCTGCGGGCTCCGACCTGCTCAAGCGCCTGGGCGAGCTGCCCGCGTTCGCCGCAAAATGGTGCGCCATGCAGGCCAAGAAAAAAGACTCATGAAGGAACATCTCAGCCCCGCGTCGGCACTGCCCGCCGATGCCGACGTCGCATTGCTCGTCGGTCGTGTGCATGTCGAGGGCAAAGGTCCGGTGCTCGTGCAGGTCACGCCCGGCGGTGTGTACGACATCTCTTCGCTCGCGCAAACGTGCAGTGAATTGCTCGAGCTTGCCGATCTCGCGCGTACGCTGCGCAGCCACCCCGGCCCGCGCATCGGTGCAACAGCCGACATCCTCGCGAACAGCGCGCATGACGCGCAAGGCAAATCGACGCCGTGGTTCCTCGCGCCATGCGATCTGCAGGCGATCAAGGCGTCGGGCGTGACGTTCGTCTCATCGATGCTCGAACGCGTGATCGAAGAGCAAGCGCGAGGCGACGCGTCGAAGGCGGAGTCGGTGCGCCAGGCTGTCGTCGCTGTGATCGGCGAGAACCTCGCAGCAGTCGAGCCCGGCTCGCCCGACGCGGCCAGGTTGAAAGCCGTGCTGATCGCGCAGGGCGTGTGGTCGCAATACCTCGAAGTGGGCATCGGTCCCGACGCGGAGATCTTCACCAAGTCGCAGCCGATGAGTGCCGTGGGCACGGGCGCGGAAATCGGCATCCATCCGAAAAGCGAATGGAACAACCCCGAGCCCGAGGTTGTGCTCGCCGTGAACAGCCGCGGACAAACAGTCGGCGCCACGCTCGGCAACGACGTGAACCTGCGCGACTTCGAAGGCCGCAGTGCGCTGCTGCTCGGCAAGGCGAAGGACAACACGGGCAGCTGCGCCATCGGGCCTTTCATCCGCGTGTTCGACGACAAGTTCACCATCGACGATGTGCGCCGCTGCGATCTCGCAATGGAAGTCACCGGCCCGGACGGCTTCGTGATGAAGGGCGCAAGCTCGCTGTCGATGATCAGCCGCGATCCGCTCGATCTTGTCTCGCAGGCGATCGGCCCGAACCACCAGTATCCCGATGGCTTCGTGCTATTTCTCGGCACGATGTTCGCGCCGACGCAGGACCGTCATGGCCCGGGGCAAGGCTTCACGCACGTGGTGGGCGATGTCGTCACGGTGTCGACACCGAAGCTGGGCGTGCTCGCGAACCGCGTGAACACGAGCGATCG
>DATJJL010000101.1:0-5799 GCA_035492155.1 Ramlibacter sp.
GCGATGCGCACCATGCGCTTGTGTTTGGGGCTGGGCTCTTCGTCGAACTTGTCGATGATCACCGTCGATGTGTAGGGCAGCTCATCACCCGTGAGGCGAAAAAGCTTTTCTCGCACCGTCTCGCTGGCGAGGAACTTCTCGCTGCGATCCGTCAGCTCGTCCTCGGCATACCACCACGGCTGCTCGGGAAGGTATTTCTCGAGGATGGGATAGAGCCGCTCGATGTCCTTCGCGTTCTTCGCGGCCATCGGCACGATCTCGGCGAATTCGTGGCGCTTCGCAGCCTCCTGCAGCCAAGGTGCGAGCTCGCCGCGGCGCTTCACGGTATCGAGTTTGTTCGCCAGCAGGATGACGGGAATTCCGGGCTTGAGCAGCGCCAGTACCTTTGCGTCGGCCGGCGTGAAGTGCCCGGCCTCCACGACGAAGAGCACCACATCGACGTCGCCGACGGTGCCCGTCACGGCTTTGTTGAGCGAGCGATTGAGCGCCGTGCCGTGGCGTGTCTGGAAGCCCGGCGTGTCGACGAAAACGAATTGCGTCGTGCCCGCGGTGCGGATGCCGGTGATGCGGTGGCGCGTTGTCTGCGCCTTGCGCGACGTGATGCTGATCTTCTGGCCGACGAGCGCGTTGAGCAGCGTCGATTTGCCGACGTTCGGCTTACCGACGATGGCGATCAGGCCGCAATGCTGCGGAAGGGCGGGAGCGTCGGAGCTCATTTTTGTTTCGACTTCAGTGTCAGGAGCGCGGCGGCGGCGGCGGCTTGTTCACCTGCCCGGCGTGAGGCACCGATACCGTGTTCGACGATGCCGAGCTCGGTGATCTCGCATTCCACGTTGAACGTCTGCTTGTGAGCCGCGCCCAGCGTGTTGGCCACGCGATAGGCCGGCAGCCTCATTTTGCGACCCTGCAGCCATTCCTGCAGCTCTGTTTTCGGGTCCTTCGCTGCCTGAACCATGCCGGGGTTGATCTCGACATTGCGATAGAGGCGGTGCACGAGTGCCTCGGCCTTTTCATAGCCGGCATCGAGGTGCACGGCGCCGATGACCGCTTCGAGCGTGTCGGCAAGGATGGACGGCCGCTTGTGCCCGCCCGAGCGCGCTTCGCCCTCGCCCAGGCTCAGGACGGCGGAAAGATCGAGTTCCAGTGCAAGCCGATGCAGCGTGTCCTGCTTGACGAGATTGGCACGCACGCGCGAGAGGTCACCTTCGGGCAGGGAGCCGAGCTTTTCATAAAGCAGGCTGGCCACGGCGAGGTTCAGCACCGAATCGCCGAGGAATTCGAGTCTCTCGTTATGTTCCGAGGAAAAGCTGCGATGCGTCAGCGCCCGCGCGAGCAGCCGCGGATCGTTGAACCGGTGCTGCAATCGCTCCTGCAGTTCCGCAAGGCCATCCACGCGCGCCCTTAATGCGTGGGCTTCGACTGGCCCGCGTACTTGAGCTCAAGGAACGCCGGACCGAACAGGTGGATTTCCCTGTTGTACGCAAAGCTGCAGATCACGTTGTCGCCTTCCTTGGTGACCTGGATGTCCTTCGGCCCGACCGAGGTGATGTTGTCGATGTCGGCGGCCTTCTCGTAGATCTTGCGCACCTCGACGACCGAGTTGCCCTCGGAAGCCTTCTGGCAGGCCTTGAGGATGGCCTGGTATTCGACGACCGTCGGGAACACCTGCGCGCCGACGACGCCCGCGCACGCGAGGATACCCACCACGAACAGCAGCCCGATGAAGGAGATGCCGGCTTGCCGGGCCCTGGATTGCAAATTCATTCCTGCTCCTCTTTCTTCTTCGCGCGAATCACTGGAACGACCCGATGCGCTTGAAACTGCCGAAATTCATCCAGATGAAGAATGCTCTTCCGACGATGTTCTTGTCCGGAACGAAGCCCCAGTAGCGCGAGTCGAGCGAATTATCCCGGTTGTCGCCCATCATGAAATAGTAGCCGGGCGGCACCTTGCAGACGACGCCTTCGACACTGTAGCGGCAATTGTCCTTGAAGGGAAAATTCTCCACGCCCGGAACGAACGCGGGCCGGTTGTCGTCGTTGAGGATGCGATGCCTCTTTCCCCCGAGCACTTCCTCGAACTGCTTGAAGTACGCCATCGAGTCTTCGTCGAAGAAGTCCGCGACGGGCTGCTTGCTCACGGGCTGGCCGTTGATCGTCAGGCGTTTGTTCAAGTACGCGACCTCGTCGCCCGGCACGCCGACGACACGCTTGATGTAGTCGAGGCTTGGTTTGGGCGGGTAGCGGAACACCATCACGTCGCCTCGCTGCGGCGGCGTGCCGTCGGTGAGCTTGGTGTTGATCACCGGCAGCCGGATTCCGTAGGTGAACTTGTTCACCAGGATCAGGTCGCCGACGAGGAGTGTCGGGATCATCGAGCCGGACGGAATCTTGAACGGCTCGAAGAGGAAGGAGCGCAGCACGAAGACCGCAAGGATCACCGGAAAGAGGCCCGCGGTCCAATCGAGCCACCATGGCTGCATCAGGATGCGCTGGCGCGCCTGGGCGACATGTTCGCCGTCGTCGGCGCGAATGCCCTGCGACGACAGGCTTGCGCGACGCAGTTCGGCTTGCGCCTCGACTTCTGCGGCCGCCCGGCGGCGCCTGGGAAGGAAATAGAAACGTTCGGCCAGCCAGTACAGGCCCGTGACCAACGTCGCGAGGAAAAGGAGCAGCGCGAAGTTGCCTTCGAGCTGGCCGAAATACCACGCGCCTGCGTATCCGACGAATGCCGCAAGGACCGCGGCGGTGAGGAATGGCATCTCGCTACTCCTCGACTTGCAGGATTGCGAGGAAGGCTTCCTGGGGGACTTCGACGGAGCCGATCTGCTTCATGCGTTTCTTGCCTGCCTTTTGTTTTTCGAGGAGCTTGCGCTTGCGGGTGATGTCGCCGCCGTAGCATTTTGCCAGCACGTTCTTGCGCAGGGCCTTGACGGTTTCGCGCGCGATGATATTCGCACCGATGGCCGCCTGGATGGCGACGTCGAACATCTGGCGACTGATGATCTCGCGCATCTTGGCCACCACAGCCCGGGAGCGGTACTGCGCCTGTGTGCGGTGAACGATCATCGAAAGGGCATCGACCTTGTCGCCGTTGAGCAGGATGTCGACCTTCACGACCTCCGACGCGCGCCACTCCTTGAAGTGGTAGTCCATCGAGGCGTAGCCGCGGCTGACGGATTTCAGCTTGTCGAAAAAGTCCAGCACGATCTCGGCCAGCGGCAGCTCATAGGTGAGCATCACCTGCTTGCCGTGATAGGCCATGTTGATCTGCACGCCGCGCTTCTGGTTGGCAAGCGTCATGACCGGCCCCACGTATTCCTGCGGCATGTAGAGGTGGACCGAGACGATGGGCTCGCGGATTTCCTGGATCTTCCCTTGGTCGGGCATCTTCGACGGGTTCTCCACCATCATCACCTCACCATCGCCGGTGAGCACCTGGTAGACGACCGACGGCGCGGTCGTGACCAGGTCCTGGTCGAACTCGCGTTCGAGGCGCTCCTGCACGATCTCCATATGCAGCAGCCCGAGAAAGCCGCAGCGAAACCCGAAGCCGAGCGCCTGGCTCACTTCGGGTTCGTAGTGAAGGGACGAATCGTTCAGCTTGAGCTTTTCGAGCGCGTCACGCAGCGAGTCGTATTCGCTCGATTCGCTCGGGTACAGGCCCGCAAACACCTGGGGCTGGATCTGCTTGAAGCCAGGGAGCGGCTCCGTGGCCGGCGCGACATTGGATTGCCCGGCCCGGGTGCGCGTGATGGTGTCGCCCACGCGCGCATTCTTCAGCTCTTTGATGCCGGCGATCACAAAGCCCACTTCGCCGGCTTCGAGCGAGTCGCGCGATTCATTCGACGGGGTGAAGACACCGAGCTGGTCGGCATCGTAGTTCGAATCGGTCGCCATGAGCTGGATGCGATCGCCCTTCGCAAGGCGTCCGTCGACCACGCGCACGAGCATCACGACACCGACGTAGCTGTCGAACCAGCTGTCGACGATCATCGCGCGCAGCGGGCCTTCGGCATTGCCGCGCGGTGCGGGAATCTTTGCAACGATCGCTTCCAGAATGTCGTCGATGCCCATGCCGGTCTTCGCCGAGCAGGGAATCGCTTCCGATGCATCGATGCCGATCACGTCTTCGATCTCGCGCTTGGCGTTGTCGGGATCGGCCTGAGGCAGATCCATCTTGTTCAGGACCGGCACCACTTCAACGCCGAGGTCGAGCGCGGTGTAGCAGTTCGCGACTGTCTGCGCTTCGACACCCTGGCTCGCGTCGACGACGAGCAGCGCACCTTCGCACGCGGAGAGCGAACGCGAAACTTCGTACGAGAAGTCGACGTGACCCGGCGTGTCGATCAGATTGAGGTTGTAGACACGTCCATCGCGCGCTTGATAACGCAGCGCGGCGGTCTGTGCCTTGATGGTTATCCCACGCTCCTTCTCGAGGTCCATCGAGTCGAGCACTTGCTCTTCCATCTCTCGATCGGAGAGGCCGCCGCAGCGCTGGATCAAACGATCCGCGAGCGTTGATTTGCCATGATCGATGTGCGCGATGATCGAAAAGTTTCTGATGTGATTCATCAACGGGAACGCTTAAGTGATTGAATTCAAACGCGCGCAACAAAGAAAAAAGGGCGCGTCGAGTGGCGACGCGCCCTGAACCAACAATCTATGGCAACTGCGATAGTTGGAGCTTCATTGTAGGCAAAAAGCCCCGGGCGTACAGTCGAAGCAAGGCGAAGAACCGGTCGTTGCGGACCCACAACAAGCACCTTACTCACAGGTTATAAACAATTTCTGGGGTCAAGCTCTGGGACAACTTGTGGGCGATCTGTGGATCGGGCGTGTGGTTCCCGCATCGTGATTTGCGGGCCCGGCGATATGTGTCGAATCGGGCTCCAAGCCGGGCGATTCTATCGAAAATGGCAGGTTCCCGGCGAATAAGTTAGCGGACACAAACTTTTATGGACGTTCAACCCGCCGGAAAATTTTTTTCGGGTCGTATTTTTTCGGCGACCGGCTTGGCTCGAAGAAGCCCCAAACCCGAGTGACCGGTCGGGGCTTTCAGCTTCGATTTTCGTCAGTGGGCCGGGCGGATCACAAGGTAAGTCGCGAGCTCGCCCCGGCGCAGGAGCACGGGAATCGGCTTGGTCTTGTCGATCTTTCCGAGCGCCGCTTCGAAGTCGCGCACGGTGTTCACGTCGACATTCCCTATCTGCACGATGACGTCGCCTTCGCGAATGCCGGCTCGAGCTGCGCTGTCGACGACTGCGTCCACCTTCACGCCGCCTTTGATGCGAAGCTCCTTCTTCTGCGCATCGGTGATGTCGCTCACCGACAGGCCGACCGACTTCGCCGCGGGCGACGCCTTGGGTTTTTCGACTTTCGGCGCAGACACAGCCGCTGCTGGTTTCTCGGCTTCGAACTCGGCGACGGTAACGGAAAGGTCGCGTGACGACCCCTTGCGAAATACAGTGATCGTGGCCTTGGTCCCGGGCTTGGTGCCACCCACCATTCGCGGCAGATCGGTCGCGCGATCGATCGCGTTGCCGTTGAACTTGGTGATGATGTCGCCGGCTTCGATGCCCGCCTTGTCCGCGGGCGAGCCGCTTTCGACGCTGCGCACCATGGCGCCCATCGGTCGGCCAAGGCCGATCGACTCAGCCACTTCGCGCGGCACCTGGTCGATCGCCACGCCGATGCGTCCGCGAGTCACGCGACCGGTCGTGCGCAACTGGTCGCTCACGCGAATTGCCTCGTCGATCGGGATCGCAAACGAGATGCCCATGTAGCCGCCGGAGCGCGA
>DATJJL010000102.1:0-8067 GCA_035492155.1 Ramlibacter sp.
CGCGTCCCGCGCGGGCGCACAACAAGATCACAAGATGGCCAACACATTCGACCTCGAAGAACAGGAACAGCTTGCCGAGCTCAAGCACTTCTGGGACCAATGGGGCAACCTCATCACATGGGTGCTGATCGTCGTCTTCGGCGCGATCGCGGGCTACAACGGCTGGAACTACTGGCAGCGCACGCAGTCGCTGCAGGCTTCGGCATTGTTCGACGAGCTCGATCGTGCGGCAGCCGCCGGCGAGATGCCGCGCGTGGAGCGCGCCTTCACGGACATCCGCGACAAGTTTCCCCGCACGGCCTATGCGCACCAGGCCGGCCTGCTCGCCGCGAAGCTGGAGGAAGCCAAGGGCAACAAGGATGCGGCCAAGGCCGCGCTCACGTGGGTGGCGGAGAACGCCGGCGACGAGGGCTATCAAGCCGTCGCGCGGCTGCGTCTTGCGGCATTGCTGGTCGATGCGAAGCAATATGACGAAGCGCTCAAGCAGCTCGCCGCGAACATCCCGCCGCAATTCGAAGCGCTCGCGGCCGACCGTCGCGGCGACATCTACGAACTGCAAGGCAAGAAAGCCGATGCGAAAGCCGAGTACCTCAAGGCCTGGAAGGGCTTGGCTGAAGACAACGAATACCGCCAGCTCGTCGAGGTGAAGCTCACTGCGCTGGGCGTCGATGTCCACCAGCTCGCACCAGCACCCGCCAACGCCGCCTCCGGAGCCGCCAAGTCATGATCGCCTTCGCCATCCGGGCTGCGGCCCGTCCCCTCGTGTTCGCATTCGCTGCCATGGCGCTTGCAGGATGTTCTTCGCTGAGCCTGCCGACATGGCTGGGCGGCGTCGAAAAGCCGAAGCCCGCGGAACTCACTGCCAATCCTGCGACGCTCGGTGTTCGCCAGGCCTGGTCTGCGAATGTCGGCGCAATCAACTTTGCACTCACGACCAATGTGCAGGGCAATGCAATTACCGTCGCCGCCAGCGACGGCTCCGTCGTCTCGCTGGACGCGACCGACGGGCACCAGCTCTGGCGCGCGAATGCAGGCGCACCCATCGCGGCCGGCGTGGGCAGCGACGGCAAGGTCAGCGCAGTCGTCACGAACGCGAATGAACTCGTCGCGTTCGAAGGCGGCAAGGAAATCTGGCGCCAGCGTCTGCCCGTGGGTGTGTACACGGCACCTTTCGTCGCCGGCGCGCGCGTCTTCATCCTGCAAGCCGACCGCTCGGTCGTGGGCTTCGACGGACAGACCGGCCGCAAGCTGTGGACGTACACGCGCGCCGCCTCGAGCGAGCCGCTCGTCCTCAGCCATCCTGGTGTGATGCTCGCCGTGGGCGACACATTGCTGGTCGGCCAAAGCGGTCGTCTCGCGGGCCTGAATCCGCTGACGGGCGCCGTGCGCTGGGAAGCGCCGATCGCCGTTCCGCGCGGCATCAACGACGTGGAACGGCTCGTCGACCTCGTTGGCAGCGTGAGCCGCATCGGCACCGACATCTGCGCCCGGGCGTTCCAGGCGGCAGTAGGGTGCGTCGACACGAACCGCGCCAACGTGCGCTGGACCAAGACAGCCAGCGGCTCCGAAGGCGTGAGCGGCGACAACGATTTCGTGTTCGGCACGGAATCGAACGGCACCGTGATCGCGTGGAAGCGCACGAACGGCGATCGCGCATGGAGCACCGACCTGCTGTCGCATCGCGGCCTTACTGCGCCGTTCTCCCTCGGCCGCGCCGTGGTCGTCGGCGACAGCTTCGGCTACGTGCACTTCCTGTCGCGCGAAGACGGCAAGCTCATGAATCGTCTCGACACCGACAAATCGGCCGTCATCGCGGCGCCGGTCCTCGCGGGCAACACGCTCGTCGTCGTGACCAAGGCGGGCGGCGTCTTCGGCATCGTCCCTCAATAAAAAAATGTCGGCCCCCACGCTTCTCACTTCGTGTAGTGCGCTGCCCCCCGAGGGGGCCCTCGCGCCTTGGGGCGGCCCGGCGGCGCTCACGCGCTATTTCCCATGAAACCCGTCCTTGCGTTGGTGGGCCGCCCCAACGTCGGCAAGTCGACGCTCTTCAATCGGCTGACGAAGTCGCGCGACGCAATCGTCGCGGACTACGCGGGCCTCACCCGCGATCGCCACTACGGCAACGCGAAGCAGGGCCGCTACGAATTCATCGCGATCGACACCGGCGGCTTCGAGCCGACGGCCGAGACGGGCATCTACAGCGAGATGGCCAAGCAGACGCGGCAGGCCGTCGCGGAGGCAGACGTCGTCGTCTTCGTTGTCGATGCGCGCGAGGGCCTCTCGGCGCAGGACCACGAGATCGGCAACTACCTGCGCAAGCTCGGCAAACCGACAGTGCTTGCGGCGAACAAGGCCGAGGGCATGACCGAAGGCGTGCAGCTCACGGAGTTCTACGAGCTCGGCCTTGGCGAAGTGCATGCGGTGTCCGCGGCGCACGGGCAGGGCATCCGCAGCCTCGTGGAAGTCGCGTTCGAGCCGCTGAACATTCCCGAGGAAGAAGAGGACGAGGCTCAGCGAGAGCCGGGCGTCATCAAGCTCGCCGTGGCGGGGCGACCGAACGTCGGCAAGTCGACGCTGATCAACACCTGGCTGGGCGAGGAGCGGCTTGTCGCCTTCGATCTGCCGGGCACGACACGCGACGCGATCATGGTGCCCTTCGAGCGGCATGGACAGAAGTTCGAGCTGATCGACACGGCGGGGCTGCGGCGCAAGGGCAAGGTCTTCGAAGCCATCGAGAAGTTCTCGGTGGTCAAGACGCTGCAGGCCATCGAGAGTGCCAATGTCGTGCTGCTGCTGCTCGACGCGACGCAAGGCGTGACGGACCAGGACGCGCACATCGCGGGCTACATCCTCGAAAGCGGTCGTGCAGTGGTGCTGGCCGTGAACAAATGGGATGCCGTTGACGACTACGAGCGCGAGCAGGTCCAGCGCCAGATCGAAACGCGGCTGGCCTTCCTCAAGTTCGCGCCGCTGCATCTGATCTCGGCGAAGAAGCGCCAGGGCCTCGGGCCGGTGTGGAAGGCGATCGCCGATGCGTATCGCTCGGCGATAGTGAAGATGCCCACGCCCATCCTCACGCGGATCCTGCAGGAGGCGGTGCAGTTCCAGACGCCCAAGCGCGCGGGCATGTTCCGCCCCAAGTTGCGTTACGCACACCAAGGCGGCATGAACCCGCCCGTGATCGTCATCCACGGCAACTCGCTCGAACACGTGACCGACGCGTACAAGCGTTTCCTCGAAGGGCGCTTTCGCAAGGAATTCAACCTCGTCGGCACGCCGCTTCGCGTCGAGATGAAGACCTCGAAGAATCCGTACGCGGATAAAGAAAGCTCCTGAGCCATTGAAAGCCGCGAGTGCGGCGCCAGATAGGCCGGGAGCCTACTTGCGGCGCCCTGTTGCTGTGGTAAGGTGCAGTTTCCAACAACATATTCCCACTGCGGAACACGGAGAATATCGTGAGCAACAAAGGGCAGCTTCTACAAGACCCCTTCCTCAACACATTGCGCCGCGAGCATGTGCCGGTTTCGATCTACCTAGTCAACGGCATCAAGCTGCAGGGACAGATCGAATCCTTCGACCAGTACGTCGTGCTGCTGCGCAATACCGTGACGCAGATGGTCTACAAGCACGCGATTTCCACCATCGTGCCCGGCCGCGCCGTCAATTTCCAGGCGGCGGAGAACCAGGAATCCGGCGCGAGCTGATCCAGCCCCCGCGCGGGACTTAAGGCCCGTTGAGTTCACCCACCACCGACCGCTCCACTGCGCCCGCGATTCTCGTGGGCGTGGACTTGGGCTTGCCCCACTTCGACTCCGAGCTGGACGAGCTCGGCCAGCTTGCGCAGACAGCCGGGCTGGAGCCTGTTGCGCGCGTCACCTGCAAGCGCAAGGCGCCGGATGCGAAGCTGTTCATCGGCAGCGGCAAGGCCGACGAGATCAAGGCGCTCGCCCAGGAGCTGGGTGCGACCGAGATCCTCTTCGACCAGTCCTTGAGCCCCGGCCAGCAGCGCAATCTCGAAAGGCACATGGACCTGCCGGTCAACGACCGCACCTTGCTCATCCTCGAGATCTTCGCGCAGCGCGCGCGCAGTCACGAAGGCAAGCTGCAGGTCGAACTCGCACGGCTGCAATACGTCAGCACGCGGCTGGTTCGGCGCTGGTCGCACCTGGAACGCCAGACCGGCGGCGCGGGCGTGCGAGGCGGCCCGGGCGAAAAGCAGATCGAGCTCGACCGCCGGATGATTTCCGACGCGATCAAGCGCACGCGCGAGCGGCTCGAAAAAGTGAAGAAGCAGCGCCACACGCAAAGGCGCCAACGCGAGCGGCGCGGCGCTTTCAACATCTCTCTCGTGGGCTACACGAACGCGGGCAAGTCGACGCTTTTCAATGCGCTGGTGAAAGCGGGCGCCTATGCCGCGAACCAGCTCTTCGCCACGCTGGACACGACAACGCGCCAGCTGTTCCTTGCCGATGAAGACTACGAAGCCGGCGTCGCCCCGGGCCGCACTGTGTCGCTGTCGGACACGGTGGGTTTCATCCGCGACTTGCCGCACGGCCTCATCAATGCTTTCCGGGCCACGCTGCAGGAAGCCGCCGATGCGGATTTGCTGCTGCACGTGGTCGATGCCGCAAACCCGAACTACCCGGAACAGATCGACGAGGTGCAGCGCGTGCTGCACGAGATCGGCGCGGGCGACGTTCGGCAAGTGGTCGTCTTCAACAAGATGGACGCGCTGTCCGCCGAGCAGTTGCCGCGCACAGCGAGCGACCTCTTCGAGATCGAAGGCCGCCGTTATCCACGCGTGTTTGCCAGCGCGCAGACAGGCGAAGGCTTGGCGCAGCTTCGGCGGGTGCTGGCGCGCGAAGTGCTGTCGCAAGACCCGGCCAAGGATTTGGGCACAATCTCGCCAGAATCAGAAAGAGAACTCGCCGAATGAAATTTCGTCTTCCTGGCATGTTCAACCTGAACGACCCTCGCTGGGGCCGCGGTGAGGACAAAAACGAAAATGGCAAGGGCCCGGACGGCAACCGCCCGCAGGGGCCCAATCAAGGCCCGCCCGATCTCGACGAGCTGTGGCGCGATTTCAACCGCAAGCTGGGTGGCCTTTTCGGGCGCCGGCGCGGTGGCGGCGACAACCACGGTGGCGGCGGCGGCGGCAATTTCCAGCCCGACATGAAAAGCGCCGGCATCGGTATCGGCCTGATCGTCGCCGTGGTCGTGCTGATCTGGCTGGGCACGGGGTTTTTCATCGTGCAGGAAGGCCAGCAGGCCGTCATCACGCAGTTCGGGCGCTACAAGGCCACCGTGGGCGCGGGCTTCAACTGGCGCCTGCCGTACCCGATCCAGCGTCACGAGACGGTGTACGTCTCGCAGATCCGCTCGGTCGACATCGGCCGCGACAGCATCGTCAAAGCCACGGGCCTGAAGGACTCCGCGATGCTCACGATGGACGAGAACATCGTGGAGATCAAATTTGCCGTGCAGTACCGCCTGAAGGACGCGCGTGCGTGGCTTTTCGAAAGCAAGAACCCCGGCGAGGCCGTGGTGCAAGCCGCCGAATCCGCCTCGCGGGAGGTGCTCGGCAAGATGAAGATGGATTCCGCGCTCGCCGAGGAGCGCGACCAGATCGCGACGCGCATCCGCACGCTGATGCAGACGATCCTCGACCGCTACAACATCGGCGTCGAGGTGGTGGGCATCAACCTGCAGCAAGGTGGCGTGCGCCCGCCCGAGCAGGTGCAGGCTGCGTTCGACGACGTGCTCAAGGCCGGCCAGGAACGCGAACGCGCCAAGAACGAAGCGCAGGCCTATGCCAATGACGTGATCCCGCGTGCCGTCGGTGCGGCGTCGCGCCTGACTCAGGAGTCAGAGGGCTATCGCGCCCGCATCGTCGCCACCGCGCAAGGCGATTCGCAGCGCTTCAAGTCGCTGCTGACCGAATACCAGCGCTCGCCGCAGGTCACGCGCGATCGCCTCTATATCGATGCGATGCGGGAGATCTACAGCAACGTCACCAAGGTGCTCGTGGAATCGCGCCAGGGCACGAACCTGCTGTACCTGCCGCTCGACAAGATCATGCAGCAGGTCGCGCAGGGTGCGCCTGCCACGCAGCCGGCTGCCGCCGATACGTCCAGCTCCTCGATACCGCCGTCCGCGTCGGCTGCAGTTCCTTCCGGCGACCGCAGCCGCGAATCGCGCACGCGCGAGCGTGAAACCCGGTAAGCGAGGCGAGAACAACATGAACAGGATCGGATTCATCATCTCCTCCGCGCTGGTCGCGCTGGCGCTTCTGAGCTCCATGCTCTTCGTCGTGGACCAGCGCCAGTTCGGCGTGGTGTACGCACTCGGCGAGATCAAGGACGTCATCACCGAGCCGGGGCTCAATTTCAAGTTGCCCCCGCCTTTCCAGAACGTCACTTACATCGACAAGCGCCTGCTCACGCTCGAAAGCCCCGACGCCGAGCCGATGCTCACGCTCGAGAAACAGCGCATGGTGATCGACTGGTACGTGCGCTGGCGCATCACCGATCCGCGCGCCTACATCCGCAACGTCGGCCTCGACGAAGCTGCGGGCGCGAACCAGCTCAATCGCGTGATCCGCAACGCGTTCCAGGAAGAGATCAACCGCTTCACGGTGCGCGAGCTGCTGTCGTCCAAACGCGAACAGCTCATGGCCGACGTCAAGAAGGAAGTGATCGGCCAGGTGAAGGGCGCCAAGCCCTGGGGCGTCGACGTGGTGGACGTGCGCATCACGCGCGCCGACTACGTTGAAGCGATCACCGAATCCGTCTATCGCCGCATGGAAGCGGAGCGCAAGCGCGTTGCCAACGAGCTGCGCTCTACCGGCGCGGCCGAGGGCGAGAAGATTCGCGCCGACGCGGATCGCCAGCGCGAAGTCACCGTCGCTAACGCATACCGCGACGCACAGAAGATCAAGGGCGAGGGCGATGCGCAGGCCGCGTCGATCTATGCCGAAGCTTTCGGGCGCGATCCGCAGTTCGCGCAGTTCTATCGCAGCCTCGAGGCCTACAAGCAGAGCTTCAACAAGAAGAGCGACGTGCTGATCGTCGATCCTTCCAGCTCCGACTTCTTCAAGGCCTTTCGGGGCAGCGGTGCCGCCGCGGCTTTCGGCAAGAAGTAAGCGCCTTGGACTGGGACGCGCTCTGGACGGCGCTGGCGCTCGTGCTCGTGCTCGAGGGCCTGTATCCCTTCCTGTCGCCGCGCGGCTGGAAACGCATGTTCGCGCGCCTGCTCGACCTGCAGGACGGCCAGCTTCGATTCTTCGGGTTGTGCAGCATGCTGCTGGGGCTGGCGCTGTTCTGGGTGCTGTCCTCGTAAGGCCGCGCGAAGCCGGACGCGTAAAATACTGTTTTTAACAGCGCCCGAAACCATGTCCGCCTGGCTGTTGCCGGATCACATCGCCGATGTCCTTCCCTCCGAGGCGCGGCACATCGAGGAGCTCAGGCGCCAGCTGCTGGACACCGCGCGTGGCTATGGCTTCGAACTCGTGATGCCGCCGCTGCTGGAGCATCTCGAATCGCTACTCACCGGCACGGGCGAAGCGCTCGACCTGCAGACTTTCAAACTCGTCGACCAGCTCTCGGGCCGCATGATGGGCCTGCGCGCCGACACCACGCCGCAGGTCGCGCGCATCGACGCGCACCTGCTCAACCGCCAAGGTGTCGCGCGTCTTTGCTACTGCGGCCCGGTGCTGCACACGCGGCCCGATCGCCCGCATGCCACGCGCGAGCCGCTGCAATTCGGTGCGGAGATCTACGGCCACGCGGGAATCGAAGCCGATCTCGAAGCGCTGCTCCTCGCGCTCGATTGCCTGAAGGCCACGCGCGTGGGCGACATCACGGTCGACATGGCCGACGTGCGCATCGTGCGTTCGCTTCTGGCGGGCGTGCCGGTGGATGCAAGCGTCATCGCCCATGTGCATGCGGCGCTCGCTGCGAAAGACGCGAGCGAGCTGGCCTCGATCACGAAGACATTCCCTGCAGCCGCCCGCGAAGGCCTGCGTGCGCTGCTGTCGATGTACGGCGACGCGAAGGTGCTGGAAGAAGC
>DATJJL010000103.1:0-6471 GCA_035492155.1 Ramlibacter sp.
CCTCGAGCTGGGCATCGACATCACCAAGCAGCCGATCCCGGTCGTGCCTGCCGCGCACTACACCTGCGGCGGTATCCACACGGACCTGCAAGGACGCACCGATCTCATCGGCCTGCATGCGATCGGCGAGACGGCGTACACGGGCCTGCACGGCGCGAATCGTCTCGCGAGCAATTCGCTCGTGGAATGCATGGTGTTCGCGCGCTCGGCCTCCAACGACATGCTCTCTCAGAAGCTGCCGATGCCGCCGCACCTGCCGCCGTGGGACGAAAGCCGCGTGACCGATGCGGACGAATCCGTCGTCATCTCGCACAACTGGGACGAACTGCGCCGCTTCATGTGGGACTACGTGGGCATCGTGCGCACGAACAAACGCCTGGAGCGCGCAGAGCACCGCATCCGGTTGCTGCAGGCGGAGATCCATGAGTTTTACGCGAACTTCCATGTGACGCGCGACTTGCTCGAGCTGCGCAACCTGGTCACGGTCGCGGACCTGATCGTGAAGTCCGCGCAGGCGCGCCACGAAAGCCGCGGCCTGCATTTCTCGCGCGACTATCCGAAGTCGGCGGAAGAAGGAAAGCCGACGGTGCTCGCGCCGGGCTAGCTCGCGATGAAGACGGTCGTGTACCAGTCCTTCCGCACCGAGCGGGTTCCGGGCTGGATTACGACCTGCATGGCCACCGTGCGCTCATGGGCCGAAGCGAGCGGCTTTGAGTACCAATTCATCGACGACAGCTTTTTCGACCTCGCACCGGCGTGGTTTCGCGAACGTTGCGCAGGAGAGATCTGCCCCGTCACCGATCTTGCGCGGCTCGTGATGGCGCGCAACCTGCTCGCCTCCGGGTACGAGCGCACGGTCTGGGTCGATGCCGACATGCTCGTCTTCGCACCGCAGGCACTTGGGGTCGCTTCATCCGAGTCGTTCGCGTTCTGCTACGAGGTCTGGGCGTATCGCGACGACGCGAACGAGCTGCAGTTCAATCGCACAGCGAACAACTCGATCACCGTTTTTTCGAAGGGGAATGCGCAGCTCGATTTCTTCATCGACGCGGCATTGCGCATCGGTGCGCGCCATCCGCGCGTGCACAAGCTCGCGATCGGCTCGCGCTTTCTTACCGGATTCGTTCAACTGGTGCCCACACCTTTGCTGACGAACGTGGGGATGTTCAGCCCGGTGCTGATGAACGACATCGCAGGCGACGAAGTCCTGTTGCCGGCCTATGGCGAGCAACTGCCCGCGCCGCTTGCCTGCGCGAACCTGTGCGGCTCGCTGGTCGGGCAAGCGATGCACGGTTCGACCGCAGATGACGCCGTTTACCGGAAGGTCGTCGACAAGTGCTTGAGCACGAAGGGCGATGTCGTGAACCGGCATGTTTCCGCCGGTAGCATGGCGGCATGACGAAGAACGCAGCCGCGAAGGCAGCCGCACGATTCAACGAAGGTTTCGCGCTGCACAACCAGGGCGATGTTGCACAAGCCCGCGCGATCTACGAGGAAGTGGTGCGCATGTGGCCGCTGCATTCACTCGCGTGGCATTTGCTGGGTGTGATCGCTTTCGAGGCGAAGGAGATTGACCGCGCCATCGAAGCAACCCGCAAATGCGTCGCGCTCAAGCCGGATGATGGGGCCGCGTGGAACACGCTGGCCGCTGCGTTGATCACGCGGCAGGACCATCGTGCGGCACTCGAAGCCAGCGACCGCGCGGTCGCATCGCGGCCGGAGCTTGCGGAGCCGCATCTCAATCGCGGCGTTGCGTTGCTTGGACTGCACCAGCGGCGCGCGGCGATCCAGAGCTTCGACCGAGGCATCGCCCTCAAGCCCGACTACGCCAAGCTCCACGCGTATCGCGGCCTCGCTTTTGCGGGCCTTGCAAACTATGCGGCAGCGCTGGACGCATTCAATCGTGCGGCGGCGCTCGGCAGCGACCTCGACGTGCTGCCGGGAAATCATCTCTTCGCGAGACTTCGCCTGTGCGACTGGCGCGGCATTGACCGCACGGTCGAACCGATCCTCAAGTCAGGCATGCGCGCCGGACAGGGATTAAGCCCGGTGACGGCTTTGTCTGTGACCGATTCGCTGGACATGCAGCGCGCAGCTGCAGCGCGCTTTGCTCAGGCAATCGGCATCCCCCTGGACGCACCTGTGCCCGCAGCTTCGCCCTCGGATGGCAGGCGAATCCGTATCGGCTATTTCTCGATGGACTTTCGAAGCCACGCCGTCGCTTATCTCACGGCGCAGCTGTTCGAGCTGCACGATCGCAGCCGCTTCGAAGTCATCGCTTTCTCTTACGGGCCCGCGCCCGCCGACGGCGATGCGATGGCGGCTCGATTGCGTCGCGCCTTCGATCGATTCATCGACGTGAGCGCGCTGGACGATGCCCAGGCAGCCAAGCTGGCACGCGATGAAGGCATCGACATCGCCGTGGACCTCGCAGGATTCACCGGCGACACGCGGCCGGGCATCATGGCCCGGCGCGCTGCGCCGGTGCAAGTGAACTACATCGGGTTTCCGGGGACGATGGGCGTTCCGTTCATGGACTACATCGTGGCGGACGAAACTCTTGTGCCGCCTGCGCTCGCATCGAAATACGCCGAAAAGATCGCGTGGCTGCCGTGCTTCCAGGTCAACGATCGCTTGCGTCCGATTTCGCCGCGCGAATTCACACGCGAAGAACTCGGCCTGCCTGCGCAGGGGTTTGTCTACTGCTGCCTCAATCGCTCGAACAAGATCAACCCGCGAATATTCGGCGGGTGGATGCGCATCCTCGCGCGCGTGCCGGGCTCGGCGCTGCTGCTTCACGCCGACGATGAAATCGTTCGGCGCAATCTCCGCCGTGAAGCCCAGGAACGCGGCGTGGACGCGAGCCGGCTTGTTTTTGCGCGCCCGCTCCCCCAGCCCGACTACCTCGCGCGGTATCGGGTCGCCGACCTCTTCCTCGATACATGGCCATTCAACGGCGGAGCAACGGTGAGCGACGCGCTGTGGGCAGGATTGCCCGTGATCACCTATCCCGGCGAGGCATATGCGAGCCGCATGGGGGCGGCGCTGCTCGTGGCTGCCGGATTGCGCGAGCTCGTCGCGCGCGACGCGCAGGCCTATGAAGACCTCGCGGTCGCACTTGCCGGCGATGCTGCGAGGCTGGCTGCCATTCGCTCGAGGCTGCAAGCGTCGCGGATGGAAGTGCCGCTGTTCGATTCCACGGCTTTCGCGCGGCACATCGAGAGTGCTTACGCGCAAATGATCGAAAGAAGCCGCGCGGGTTTGCCGCCGGATCACATCCGAAATTCAGCTGGGTAGTGATTCCGCCTTCCGGTGCAGAAACCTGCGCACCGCAGGATCGCGCTCCAGGCCGATCGCACGCGAATACGCATCGCGAGCTTCACGCGCAGCGCCTGTGCGCGCCAGCAACTCCGCGCGTGCGGCCCAGTACGGCTGGTAGTCGCGAAGTCGATCATCGGATGCGAGTTTGTCGAGTGACGCAAGAGCGGCTTGAGGACCATCGGTCTCGGCGCAGGCAACGATGCGGTTCAAAGCTGTCACCGGCGATGCGGTGAGCGCGAACAGCGCGTCGTACAAGCCGACGATTGCGTTCCAGGGCACTTGAGCGCCCGTGCGGCGGACGCTGTGCGCCGACTGCAACGCGGCCTCGATCTGGTATCGCCCCGGCGCGCCAAGCGCATTGGCGCGGTGAAGATGCGATTCCGCTTCGTCGATCATCGGCGCGTCCCAGCGAGCCGGGTCTTGTGCGGCGATCGGCACGTACTCGCCGTCCTCATCGCGCCGCGCCGCGCGACGTGCGTGCGCGTGCAGCATCAGCGAGAGCAGGCCCAGCGCTTCGGGCTCGCTCGGCATCAGGCCCGCAACCAATCTGCCAAGCCAGATCGCCTCTTCCGCCAGGTTGCGCCGCTGCGGATCGGCACCTTCCGCATCGCTCCAGCCTTCCGCGTACGCGGCGTAGATTGCTTCTAGCACGGCGTCGAGCCTGTCGGGCAACTCGGATTTCTCCGGCACACGAAATCCGATCCCGGCCTGGTGGATGCGCTTTTTCGCGCGCACGAGCCGCTGGCTCATCGCCTGGGGCGCAACGAGAAACGCAGATGCGATCGTGCCCGCATCGAAGCCGAGCACGGTCTGCAGCATGAGCGGAGCGCGAGCGCCGCGATCGATGCCCGGATGCGCGCACGCGAAAAGCAATTCGAGCCGCCTGTCGGGCAGCGCATTTGCGTCGGCGGGCTCGGCAAGCTCCTCCATCAACAGGAAGTGCTGCGCCGCGTCTTCGTCCAGCACGCGGCGACGCACACCATCGATAAGGCGGCGCCGCGCGACGGTGAGCAGCCACGCCTCGGCGTTGTCGGGAACGCCGCGCGCGGGCCAGTCGCCCAGCGCGGCGCCGAATGCTTCGGACAGCGCGTCTTCCGCGCCCGCGACATCGCCCGTGCGCGCCGCGAGGATGGCGACGAGCTTGCCGTAGCTGCGGCGTGCGGCGGCTTCGGCGGCAGATGCCGCTGCGCTTGCCGTCACGTCGCCAGTCACATCGACCAGATGGGACGCACTTCGACCGCGCCGTGGCTCGCGCCGGGGCAGCGCGCCGCCCACGACAGCGCGGCATCGAGGTCCGGGACGTCGATCAGGTAATAGCCACCGAGTTGCTCGCGCGTTTCGATGAACGGGCCGTTGAGAACCTCGGTCTTGCCCTCGCGCACCTTCACGGTCGTTGCGGCATCGGCCGTGCGCAGGCGATTGCCTCCGCGCAGGACGCCGGCCTTCTGCAGGGCCTCGCTATAGGCGCCGTAGGCGGCCAGTGAGGTCGAGCGCTCGGCATCGCGCAAGGCTTGCAGCCCGGCGGGATCGGCGTGGATCAGCAGCATGTATTCCATTGAAATCTCCTTGGTATCGGACCGGCGCCACCGTGGCGCGTCCGGACAATGTCGGTCGATGCGTCGCGATTTCGACAGGCAGCTCTAACCATACAGAAGTCTAGGGTGCTGTTTCGGGGGCTGAGGCGCAACCACAATCCCCGAGATCAAGGGAGTCAGCCAGCCAGTCGTCGCGCGCATTCAAGCAATACCTGCGCAGGCCGGCAAGCACGAGGTAGTGCACCATGGCCGTCGCCAGCTTCGAGGATTTGTGTGCGGGGTTTTGCGAGCTTGTGGGCGTGAAGACGCCGCAGTTGAGCACGAGCGAAAGCGGGTTGATCGCCTTCCATGTCGTGCTCAAGGGCATCACCGTCAACATCGTGCAGCGCCCCGATGCGAGCCAGGATCATGTCTTCGTGCTTTTCGAGCTGGGTCACCTGGGTGGTGACGATGAGTCGCCCGCGCAGATGCAGGCATTGCTCGACGCGAATCACGTGATGCTCCAAATGAACCCGCCGGTGTTCAGCCGCAATCCCGATAACGGTCATGCCGTTCTTCAATTGATTTATCCGATGTTCGAAGCCACTCCCAACGATCTGTACGAAATGATCGACAAGGGAATCGATTGGGCTTCGCATTGGCGCGAAGAAATCATGGCCGACGACGACGCCGGCGTCGACGGTCGCGGCAGCGAGCAATCGCTGGCGATGCTGCATCACATGGCGTGATGTCCCAACCAACTTGAAGGGTGAATTCCGATGCGCTCTACGACTACATCTCCGACCACTACAGCGAGCACTTCTGCGACCCACAGCCCCGTCCGTCCCGATCCGCAGGCAAGTGATGGCGCCACAGATGGAGCGGTCGTTGCCCAGGGAGTCAGCTCGAACGCGAACCTTCCGGACGGAAGCGCCCCGGCGGCAGGCATCACCGGTGGTGATGCGACAGGCACGATGAGAGCGCGGCTGCGAGAGCGAGGCAACGATCCCTTTGGCGGCGGGGCGCCGGAAGAAACAGCCGACGTCGAATCTCCCGTCGCATCGTCGTCGACGCCCCAGTCGATGCCAAGCACACCGGTCAGTGTGGAAGCCGGGCTCTCGCCGCCGGCGGCGGCAGGCGAGCGCCGTCCGCGCCGCCCAGGACAGCAGGGCACGGCCGGTTTTCTCGGCCTCGGCGGAATGCGACGCACGCTGAGCAATCTCGGCAGCCTCGGCGGCAGCCGGGAGCCGTCGCCTGCACCCCCGCTCAATGAAGGCTCCGTTTCGCCCCGGTCGCCCGTCCCCGTCCAGGGACATCGGCATACCGTCGCAAGTGCTGCGGCCGCCACAGTCCGTCGCGAGGACGAAATCAAAGGACCCAGGAACGGCGATGCGGCTGCCGGGCCCGTGACAACGCCCGTATCGAGCAGCGCGAAGTCACCGATCGGCACGGGCCACCGGCACACCGTCGCAGGGGCTGCCGGCGCGAAGGAGCGCAGCGAAACGACGCCAACTTCCGCCAGCTCACGCGGGCGACAAAAGACCAGTGTCATCGGCGTGCCGCAGGCCACTCAATTGACGCAGGAACAGCGCGTTCAACGTGGAAAGGAAGAGGCCGTCAAATTGCTGCTGTCGCC